>JBAZPE010000241.1:0-4733 GCA_041648375.1 Burkholderiaceae bacterium
TCGCTTTGTAGTTCGCGCTCATTTTTGCATCGGCCACACGCAATTCGTGCGCCGCGCAGTGCTGCATGTCCACTGTCGAATTGCACTGTTTGGGGGGCGGATCGGCAAAAGCGGGATTCTGCATGAAATCGCCGGCGGTCTGTGCGCTGGCGACCGATGTGAACAGGGCAAGCGCACCTACGGTGGCGGCAAGGCCGACGTGTATTTTATGCAATGACATGGGTCCTCCTGAAACGTGTTGCGTCGGCGAACGCTATGCATGACCCGTGCCCAGGTCACCTTCTGCATGCCGAGACTTCACCACGGCGTGCGCGCCCTAGGCTCGGCTTAGGATGTCATCCCGGCACGCGAACCGTGCCTTCCATCAGCACGCGGGCGCTGCGGCTCATGATGGCCTTGGTGACCGTCCATTCGCCGCTGGCGTTGGACGCCTCTGCGCCGACACGCAGGGTGCCCGACGGATGGCCGAAACGCACTTCGCTGCGTTTGCCACCGCCTGCCGCCAGATTGACCAGCGTGCCTTCGATGGCAGCAGCCGTACCGATGGCCACTGCTGCCGTGCCCATCATGGCGTGGTGCAGCATGCCCATCGACAGCGCGCGAACCAGCAGGTCGATGTCTTGCGCGGCCACTTCCTTGCCGCTGGAGGCGATATAGCTTGCCGGCTTGGCCACGAACGCCACTTTGGGCGTGTGCAGGCGTTTGCCCGCTTCGCTGACGTCCTTGATCAAGCCCATGCGCACGGCACCGTGCGCACGGATGGTCTCGAACATGGCCAATGCCTTGCTGTCCTCGTTGATCGCTTTCTGCAATTCAGTGCCGGTGTAGCCCACCGACGCCGCATCCACAAAAATCGTGGGGATGCCGGCGTTGATCATGGTGGCTTTCAGTGTGCCCACACCGGGCACGTCCAGGTCGTCCACCAGGTTGCCTGTGGGGAACATGGCGCCGCCGCCTTCGTCGTCAGCGGCGGGATCCATGAATTCCAGTTTCACTTCGGCGGCGGGGAAGGTCACGCCGTCGAGCTCGAAGTCACCTGTTTCCTGCACCTCGCCGCGGGTCATGGGCACGTGCGCAATGATGGTCTTGCCAATGTTGGCCTGGTAGACCCTGACGATAGCGACGCCGTCCTCAGGCACACGAGCCGGGTCCACCAAACCATTGCTGATCGCAAACGGGCCCACGGCGGCTGACAGATTGCCGCAGTTGCCGCTCCAGTCCACGAAAGCCTTGTCGATGGCGACCTGACCGAACAGGTAATCGATGTCGTGATCCGGCCGGGTGCTTTTGGAGAGGATCACCGTCTTGCTGGTGCTCGATGTGGCCGCGCCCATGCCATCGATCTGCTTGCCGTAGGGGTCGGGGCTGCCGATGACGCGCATGAGAAACGCATCACGTGCAGCGCCTGGCACTTGCGCCGCTTCGGGCAAGTCCTGCAGCCGGAAAAAAACACCTTTGCTGGTGCCGCCACGCATGTAGGTGGCGCGAACCTTGATCTGGGGCTGATGGGGCATGGATGTCTCCTGAGGCGGGGTCAGGCCGCCTTGTTGGCTTGAAGGAAGTCGTGCGCGAACTGCTGCAGCACGCCGCCCGCTTCATAGATCGACACTTCTTCCGCGGTGTCCAGGCGGCAGGTGACCGGAACCTCCAGGCGCTCACCGTCTTTGCGGTGGATCACCAGGGTGAGGGTCGTGCGTGGCTTGCGCTCGCCGACCACGTCATAGGTCTCGGTGCCGTCGATACCCAGGGTCAGGCGATTGGTGCCGGGCTTGAACTCCAGCGGCAGCACGCCCATACCGATCAGGTTGGTGCGATGGATGCGCTCGAAGCCCTCGGCCGCAATGGCCTCCACGCCAGCCAGACGCACCCCTTTGGCGGCCCAGTCGCGCGATGAACCCTGGCCGTAGTCTGCACCGGCGATGATGATCAGCGGCTGCTTGCGTTCCATGTAGGTCTCGATGCCTTCCCACATGCGTACTACCTTGCCCTCGGGCTCAAGGCGGGTGAGCGACCCCTTCACCACCTTGCCGTCGACCACGGCCATCTCGTTGACCAGCTGGGGGTTGGCGAATGTCGCGCGCTGTGCCGTGAGGTGATCACCCCGGTGCGTGGCGTAGGAGTTGAAGTCCGCCACGGGCAGCCCCATCTTGTGCAGGTACTCGCCCGCGGCACTGTCGAGCAGGATGGCATTTGATGGCGAGAGGTGATCGGTAGTGATGTTGTCGGGCAGCACCGCCAGGGGGCGCATGCCCCGCAGGGTGCGAACGCCCGCCAGTGCGCCTTCCCAGTACGGCGGGCGGCGGATGTAGGTGCTTTGCGGGCGCCACTCGTACAGCGGGCTGATCTGCTCGTCGCTGGAAATCGAGATGTTGAACATCGGGTCGTAGACCCGGCGGAAATGTTCAGGCTTGACGCTCGCGGTGACCACCGCATCGATTTCCTCGTCGCTGGGCCAGATATCCTTCAGCGTGACGGCAACGCCCGCTGCATCCACGCCAAGCACATCTTTTTCAATGTCGAAGCGCACTGTTCCGGCGATGGCATAGGCCACCACCAGGGGGGGCGAGGCCAGAAATGCCTGCTTCGCATAGGGGTGGATGCGCCCATCGAAGTTGCGGTTGCCCGAGAGCACGGCAGTGGCGTACAGGTTGCGGTCGATCACTTCTTTCTGAATCGCAGGGTCCAGCGCGCCGGACATGCCATTACAGGTGGTGCAGGCAAACGCCACGATGCCGAAGCCCAATTTTTCGAGCTCGTGCAGCAGGCCGGCCTCTTCGAGATAGAGCTGTACCGCCTTGGAGCCGGGCGCCAGGGAAGATTTGACCCACGGCTGACGAACCAGGCCACGTGCATTGGCATTGCGCGCCAGCAGGCCGGCGGCGATCACGTTGCGCGGGTTGCTGGTATTGGTGCAACTGGTGATCGCCGCGATGATGACTGCGCCATCCGGCATTTGCCCGGGCACTTCCTCCCAGGCCGCGGCCACGCCACGTGCAGCCAGGTCGCTCGTGGGCAGGCGCTTGTGCGGGTTCGAAGGACCGGCCATGCTGCGCACCACCGACGAGAGGTCGAAGGAAATCGTGCGTTCGTATTCGGCGGTCTTCAGGGCATCGGCCCAGAGCCCGGTTTGCTTTGCGTAGGTTTCCACCAGCGCGACCTGTTCGGGCGTGCGCCCGGTCAATCTCAGGTAGTCGATCGTCTGCTGATCGATGTAGAACATCGCCGCCGTGGCGCCAAATTCGGGCGTCATGTTCGAAATCGTGGCGCGATCGCCCAGCGTGAGGGCCGAAGCACCTTCGCCGAAGAATTCCAGGTAGGCGCCAACGACTTTCTCTTTGCGCAGAAACTCGGTCAGCGACAGTACGACATCAGTGGCGGTGATGCCAGGTTGCGGTTTGCCCGTGAGCTCGACACCGATGATGTCCGGCAGGCGCATCCAGGACGCGCGGCCCAGCATCACGCTCTCGGCTTCCAGTCCGCCCACGCCGATGGCGATCACGCCCAGGGCGTCCACGTGCGGCGTGTGGCTATCGGTGCCGACGAGCGTGTCGGGGAAGGCCACGCCATTCTGAGCATGCACGACGGGCGACATCCGCTCCAGATTGATCTGGTGCATGATGCCGTTGCCCGGCGGGATGACCTCGACGTTCTTGAATGCTTTTTTGGTCCACTCGATGAAGTGAAAGCGATCTTCGTTCAGTCGGTCTTCCACAGCCCGGTTCTTGGCGAAGGCGTCCGGGTCGAAGCCCGCAAATTCGACGGCCAGCGAGTGGTCCACGATCAACTGGGTCTGCACCACAGGATTGACCTGAGCCGGGTCGCCCCCTTTCTCTGCAATCGCATCACGCAGGCCGGCCAGATCGACCAGGGCAGTCTGACCCAGAATGTCGTGGCACACCACGCGCGCCGGAAACCAGGGGAAGTCCAGGTCGCGTCGGCGTTCGATCAGTTGGGTCAACGACGCGGTGAGCGTTTCCGGGTCGCAGCGGCGCACCAGGTTTTCCGCATGCACGCGGGAGGTATAGGGCAGGCCATCATAGGCGCCCGGCTTGATCGCTTCGACGGCGGCGCGCGCGTCAAAGTAGTCGAGTGCCGTGCCAGGAAGCGTCTTGCGATACGGAGAGGTCATTTGAATTGCCCATTTCAGCCTGAACGCCGCTCTTTTCAATTGCTTTTTTGAGCTGACGTTCGTCGAGTCACACAGAGGGGTGAACTGCACCGGTTTGTCTGGAGCCGGCTCTTGGCGCAAAAGCGTAACACGCCAGGCGGGGCGTAGCGCGTGTGTCAATCGTACAATCGCCGCATTGCAAATCACGCATCCGCATTTCCGGTATGCAAACAGTCTTGATGAAGGAGACATTCATGTTGAAGCGACAGGTGGGGCTGGCTGCCCTCGTGGTGGGTCTGATGTTCGGCGCGGCAGGGCAGGCGTTGGCCACGACATATGCGCCCATGCCCGAGTCATACCCCAACCGGCCCATCAACCTGATCGTGCCGTTCCCGCCGGGGCAGGCCACCGATATCTTCGCGCGCGTGATCGCCGAGCAGCTGGCCAAGGAAATCGGCCACGCCGTTATCGTGGAAAACAAGGCAGGCGCCGGCAGCAACATCGGCATGCAGTATGTGGCGCGTTCGGCACCGGATGGCTACACGCTGGTGGTGGGCGGCAGCGCGGCGGCCGTCAACCAGACGCTCTACACCAATCTGAACTATTCGCTGGAAAACGACTTCAA
>JBAZPE010000242.1:0-4716 GCA_041648375.1 Burkholderiaceae bacterium
GCAGCAGTGCGAGACGTGTGGCAGGCATCAGTTCTACCCGCGTCTCTTTTGCACCGAATGCCTCTCGGATGCCATGCACTGGGTGAAATCGACGGGGCAGGGCACGATATACAGCTACACCATCAATCATCGAGGGCCCTCTCCTTATTTCAAGGGACGCACGCCTTATGTGGTGGCACTCATCGATCTGGACGAAGGCGTACGGATGATGGCCAATGTGCTGAATGGCCCGATCGATGCGGTAAAGATCGGTGCGCGGGTGACGGTCGTCTTCGAGTCGGTGTCCGAGTCCCTGGCCCTGCCGCAGTTCGAACTCATCCACGATTAGCGCTTCAGTGGGTTCGAGCGTGCCGCGGCCACGGTGAGTCACGCGCAACCTCGTTCCGGGCCTGGTGTTGATGATGGGTCTGGACACGACCTCAGTCTGTTGGGTCGCGCTCGGGGCGATCTGCTTGCCGGGTGCTTAAAGGATTGACGCCCACGGCATCTCGATCCGCATCTGCACTTGGCCCGGCATTCTCATGCCGATCGTCTAGCTGCGACGTCATCAGCGCCTTCCGTATCAGGATAAACCCGAATCATTAGCCACCTGAAATAATCGAATAACGGCTGATAAGCCGCATAGAATCTAGGATAAATTGTACACAATATAGATTTCAATAAAGAATAGAAGGTGAAGCACAACTATTGACACAAGAACATCGTGAGCCTAATCTGCATCACACACCGATTCCGTGGAGCATCCGATGTCCGAGCAAATTTCCGCCCTCCCTGGCCCCTTGTGCCGCGATCTGAAAAAGCGCCGCGATGCGGTCGTCGCGCGTGGTGTGGCCAACGGCGCACCCATCTTTGCCGCACGAGCCAGCGGTTGCGAAGTCGAGGACGTCGATGGTCATCGGTTTATTGATTTTGCCGGCGGTATCGGAACTTTGAACGTGGGGCATGCACACCCCGAAGTGGTTCAGGCCATCAAGCAGCAGGCCGATCGCTTCCTGCACACATGCTTCAACATCGTCATGTATCCCGAGTACATCGAATTGTGCGAACGGCTCGTCGATATCGTTCCAGGCGACTGGCCCAAGAAAGTGATGCTTCAGAGCACAGGCTCGGAGGCGGTGGAAAACGCGATCAAGATCGCTCGCAAGGCGACGGGGCGTCCTGCCATCGTGGCATTCGAGCACGCCTTTCACGGGCGCACGCTGATGGCGCTTTCGCTCACGGCGAAGGGGCCTGCATACAAGGCCGGGTTTGGCCCTTTTGCACCCGAGGTCTATCGCGTGCCTTTCCCGCAAACCTACCGCAGCGCGTTCGACAACGAGGCGGATTGCGTGGAAGCAGCCTTCGCCGCGTTCAAACACACGGTCGATACCGAAATTACGCCCGGCCAGGTTGCTGCGGTCATCATCGAACCGGTGCAAGGTGAGGGGGGCTTTAACGTGGTGCCTCAGGGATTCTTCTCCCGCCTGCGTGAGTACTGCACGCAACATGGCATCGTGCTGATCGCCGACGAGATCCAGTCGGGTTTTTGCCGTACTGGAAAATGGTTCGCCACCGAGCACTATGGGGTGCAGGCTGACATCTACACCCTGGCCAAGTCCATGGGGGGTGGCATGCCGATCGCTGCCGTGGTGGGCAGGGCCGATCTGATCGATGCGCCCATCGTGGGTGGACTGGGCGGCACCTATGGTGGCAACCCGCTGGCCTGCGCAGCGGCACTGGCCACGATCAATGTCATGCAACGCGATGACTATGCTGGGCGCGGTGCGCGTATTGGTGAACAGGTACGCAAGCGTTTTCTGCAGTGGCAGTCACGCTACGACATCGTCGGTGACGTGCGGGGCCTGGGCGCCATGGTCGCCATGGATATCGTGAGTGATCGTCACTCCAAAACAGCAGATGGCGCAACCACGGCGCGCATTGTCGACGCCGCCTACCGCCGAGGCCTGTTACTGGTCAAGGCCGGATACAGCGGCAACATCATCCGCTTCCTCGGGCCATTGTCGGCCGATGCCAGCGAGATCGACCGTGGTCTGGACATCCTTGGCGATTCGATCGCCGAGGTGCTCGCCCAGTCTGAACCTGTTGCTGCCTGAGCCCACGATGCATACCTTATTGAAACTTCCGAACGCCCGCAAAGTGGTGACGCAGCTCGGTCAGGTTACCCCAGGAATGAATGTCCTGGTGCTGTACGACTACTACACCGCGCACAACGTGGAGCCACTTTCCATCGCCCTGCAGGAAGCCGGTGCGCAGGCCCATCTGCTGCAGATTGCCGGCAGTGCGCATCACGGCACCCAGTTCTCCGAGGTGGTGGCGCAGGCCATGCGTGCATCCGGGCTGGTGATCGCGCTGACGCGGGCCAATGCGGCACATACCGAAGCACGCCAGCAGGCTACCCGCAACGGCGTGGGCGTGATCGTGCTGCCGGAGTCCGACGCGGCCGACTTCTTCGTTGCCCCGGGGTGGAACGCAGATTTCGACACCTTGCGCCTTGAAATCGAGGGCCTGGCGCACGCCTTCACCCAGGCGACCCGGGCACGTGTGACTTCGCCCGATGGAACCGATGTCACCATGAGCGTGGCAGGTCGAACAGGCCGTGCGCTGCATGGCTTTGCCAACACGACCGACATTTCTGCCGGTTATTGCCTGGAGTCGAGTCTCGCGCCGGTAGAAGGCACGGCCAACGGCATCATCATGGTCAATGCCAGCATCCCTGGCGTGGGCGTGGTGCGCGACGCACCCGTGCGCATTGAAATGAAAGATGGCATGGCCGTGTCCATCACGGGCGGCGAGCTGGCCGAAAAATTCCGCAACCTCCTGGCCAGTTTCGACGATCCCAATGTCTATAACCTGGGTGAGCTGGGTGTAGGCATGAATCCGTGCTGCAGCATCGACGGCACCATGCTTTCGGACGAGAGCGTGTATGGGGCCATTCAGCTTGCCCTGGGCACCAGCGCCTATATCGGTGGAACGGTCAAGGCTGCCGCGCATTACGACACGATCGTCACGAACGCCACGCTGGAGCTGGACGGGCGCGCCGTGCTGGTGGGCACCCGTCTGATGTTGGGAGAATCTGCATGAGCATCCGAGTCATCCACGACAAGGGCATTCACACGGTGATCATGGATCGCCCCGCCAAGCGCAATGCGTTCACGCTGGACATGTATCGCGATTTCGGCGCGGCGTTGGCCGAGCTCGATGCCGACGACCAGGTGCGATGCATTGTCGTGCGGGGTGAAGGGGGCGCCTTCTGTGCAGGCAGTGACATCGGAGGGTTCGATAGCGGACGCTCCAATGTCGAACAGGCCCGCGACTACGCGCGCTTCACGCTGGACATGACCAATCGCCTGAAGAACACCCGCCATCCGACACTTGCCTGCATCGAAGGCGCGTGCGTGGGTGGGGGGCTGGAGATCGCGCTGAACTGCGATGTACGCATCGCTGCGCGCAGTGCACGCTTCGGTTTTCCCATCAACCGCATCGGCCTGTGCGTGGATCACGAGGAACTTGCGGATCTGATTGGCGTGGTTGGCCACACCGTGGCATTGGAGGCGCTGCTGCAGGGGCACATTTTTGGTGCTGAAGAAGCGCTGCAAAAAGGTTTCCTCACGCGGGTGGTCGATGATGCCGGCGTGGTGCACGAAGCCTACAGCGTAGCCACCCGTATTGCGCAGGGCGCCCCGCTGGTCAATCGCTGGCACAAGAAGTTCGTGCGTCGCCTGCGCTCGGGCGAGCCCTTGACCGCGTCCGAACGTGATGAGGCCTACGCATGTTTTGACACCCAGGACTATCGCAGCGGGACACAGGCGTTTGCCAGCAAGGAACGCCCCGTATTCGAAGGCCGCTAGACATCTATTGGATAACGACATGGACACTCGAAAGACACCGCTGCACGGCTTGAAGATTCTGGATGTCTCGCAGATCATGGCCGGCCCCTACTGCACCATGGTGCTTGCTGACCTGGGCGCCGATGTCATCAAGGTAGAAAAGGCGGGAACCGGTGACGATTCTCGCGAGATGGGCCCCTACATCAATGGCGAGTCCACCTGTTTTGCGCAGATCAACCGAAACAAGCGGGGCATTGCGCTCAATCTCAAGGACCCCGAAGCACGTGAAGTGCTCTATGAACTGGCGAAGTGGGCTGATGTGTTCGTGGAGAATTATCGGGTTGGTGTCACAAAGTCCCTGGGTATCGACTACGAGACCCTCAGCGCCTTGAACCCGCGCCTGGTGTATTGCTCTATTTCGGGTTTCGGTCAGACCGGGCCTTATTACAAAAAGGGTGGGTTCGATCTGGTCGCACAAGGCATGAGCGGCATCATGTCGATGACGGGTGAGGAAAACGGCCGACCCCTGAAATCCGGCATCGCGATCTATGACGTGGGCGCAGGCTTGACGGCCACCTACGCCATTCTGGCCGCCTGCATGCACCAGCAGCGCACGGGTGAGGGGCAGTTCCTGGATATCTCGCTGGCCGAGTGCGGCCTGCCCTGGTTCGTATGGGAGGCAGCGGCGTATTTCGCTGACGGCACCGTCGCCCAGGCCACCGGCAGTCGCCACCGGGTATCGGCCCCGTATCAGGCCTTCAATACGGCAGATGGCTACATCATGATTGGTGCGGCAAATCAGCGTACCTGGGAAAAACTCTGCATCACGGTGCTCGATCGGCCCGAGTTGATCAGCGATGCCCGCTTCGTGACCAACTCCGACCGCCTC
>JBAZPE010000243.1:0-4715 GCA_041648375.1 Burkholderiaceae bacterium
TTCCAGCGCCAGCGTTTTGGTCATCTGCACGACACCGGCCTTCGATACGGCATAAGGTAGCACGCCCACCGACTGCCGCAGACCGAGAATCGAGGCGATGTTCACGATGCTGCCGCCACGCGACTGCATGTCCCGCGCCACGGCCTGCGCCACGAAAAATTGCCCCTTGAGATTGGTGTCGATCACCGTATCCCAATCCGCTTCAGTCTGGTTCAGCGCCACGCCCTCGGTCACCACGCCCGCATTGTTAATCAGGATATCGATCGAGCCAGCGTTCTCTACCAGCGCATCGCACGAGGCCGACTCGGTCTGGTCCAGCACCACGACCGACGCCTCTCCACCCGCGTCGCGGATCGATTGCGCCACGCCTTCAAGCGCGTCGCGGCGGCGCGCAGCCAACACCACATGGGCGCCGTGCGCAGCCAGGACCTGCGCGAAATGCGCGCCCAGGCCGCTGGAGGCGCCCGTGACCAATGCACGCTTTGAAGCGAGTTTTTTCATGTCTCCACCTTTTTCGTAGACGCCAGATGCCCGCACGCTGCAACGGCACGGCACCTGTTCTTTTACTGAGAGGTATACACCGGTGCGCGCTTTTCGAGAAATGCGGCTACGGCCTCGTCGTGATCACGCGTGTAGTAAGCCTGGATTTTCTAGACGCTCACCCGTTTGAATGACGTCCTGGACAAGCTCATCGACACGACGCGAACCATCGACGCGAAGAACGGGAAGCGTCTGCAGCGCCAACCATGACGCGTGACGCGGCAGGCTGCGCCCAGCGTGCTCGGGGCCGGGCGCCTCATACTGCGACGCCCAATTGGCAAATGCCCTGTGGTTGTCATGCATGTCCCCACCGGCCAAGATGCGATCCCCATACCGTGTGCGCTCCCGCGCCATCAATCGTGACATACGCACGTCATGGGGGGTCAGCACAAAGACGATCAAGTCCGCGTCTTCGATCAACGCGTCTCCCCACCCATCAAAAGACCCGGTCAATACCCAGCTCGTCGTGTCGAGCCTGGCCTTGATCAATTGCACTCGCTGCTCGGGCGGTCGCTTATGCGTATAGGGAGGATCCGTGGGAAGCCAATAGAAATCATCCACATCGACATGGCGTAAGGCACGCTTTTTCGCAAGCATGCTGCCCAACGTTGTAACGCCCGCGCACGAAGCGCCCGTGATGTAAATCTTCATGCCTGTTCCCCATCAAACGATTGAAACCTACGCGACATGCATGCCGCGTTGACGCTATGTAACGCCCCTGCTTTGAACGTTCAAGCACGTACACTACCGCCTGATTCTAAAGAAACTGGAGATACTGCATGCTGGCCCTCGCCCGCCTGAGCCGATTCGTCGGCAACACCTTCGCCATCTGGGTGCTGCTGTTCGCTACCCTGGCATTTTTCTTCCCCGCTGCGTTTCGAGGCATAGGCCCCTACATCGTGCCCCTGCTTGGTCTGATCATGTTTGGCATGGGCCTGACGCTGTCCAAGGAAGACTTCCGCGAAGTGGCGCGCAGGCCGCTGGACGTCGGTATTGGTGTGGCCGGTCAGTTCATCATCATGCCGGGCCTGGCCTGGCTGCTGGCCACCACGCTGGCACTGCCGCCTGAAGTCGCCATCGGCGTCATCCTCGTGGGCTGCTGCCCAGGCGGCACGGCATCCAACGTCATGACCTTTCTCGCCCGCGGTGACGTCGCCCTCTCGGTCGCCATCACATCAGTCACCACCCTGCTCGCGCCCATCGTGACGCCCGCGCTGATCTATCTGCTGGCCAGCCAGTGGATCGAAGTCAGCGCATCGGCCATGTTCTGGTCCATCGTTCAGGTCGTGGTGCTGCCGATCGCACTTGGCGTGCTGGTGCAGTATCTGCTCAAGGAAAAGGTACAGGTCGGCGTGGCCGTGCTGCCCCTGGTGTCGGTGGTGGCGATTGTCGCGATCGTGGCTGCCGTGGTGGCAGGTAATCAGGCGCGTATTGCCACCAGCGGCATGATGATCTTCGCGGTGGTGGTCCTGCATAACGGGTTGGGACTGCTCATTGGCTACCTTCTGGCCAAGATGTGCGGCATGAGTCTGGCCAAGCGCAAGGCCATTTCGATCGAAGTCGGCATGCAGAATTCCGGCCTGGGTGTGGCCCTGGCCACGGCGCACTTCTCGCCGCTGGCAGCTGTCCCAAGTGCGATTTTCAGCGTCTGGCACAACATCTCCGGGCCCCTGGCGGCCACCTTGTTCAGGCGTTTCGACAAGCCGGAAGATAAGGTCTGAGTTTGGCGAGGTCGGCGGGAATGCGCCGCAACCAATTCACGATACCGGCACCTTCAGAGCCTGGCGCCCCGCGACCTGTGGCAGAAACTCTCTGCTGAACAGGTCGCGCATGACCTGCATGAAATCAGTGACCACCTTCGATCGCGGTTGATGCGCAGGCAGCACCATTGAAAACTCAAATGGAATGGCGGGCTCAAGCTTGCGACGTACAACACCAGCGTACTTGGTGTAGCTCGCAGTAAACGGGTCACATATCGTCAGGCCCAGCCCACCCGACACCATGCAGCATGCAGAGTGCGCGAGCGTCGTTTCGATGGGACGCTCGCAATTCACGCCCGCAGCGTCCAATGCCATTTCGATGCGCATGCGTAATGGGCTGTTGCGCGACAAAGAGATCAGTCGCTCGCCTTCCAGATCGCCTATCTTGATGACCTTTTTGCGCGCCAGAGTATGGCTGCTGGGCACCATGCATACGGCATACATGTCCGGAAACGGAATGATATCCACGCCGGGATACTCGGTTCCCATAATCTGAACGAAACCGATGTCGATCTGATTCGCGCTGGCCAACTCCAGAATGCTCAGAGAATGGCGCACGTCCAGCGACACGCTCACGCCAGGCCGATCGTTTGAGAACATGCGCACACCCTCGCCCAGCACACTAAGACCCAGTGCATTCATGGATGCAATGCGCAGAGTGCCTGTGCGCAAGCTTCTGAGATCCTGAGCGACGCGTTCGACGCGTTCAATCCCCTGATAGAAGCTGTCTACCTCGGTGAATAGTCGCTGGGCCTCTGCGCCTGGAATCAGCCGATTTCCTTCCCGCCGAAAAAGGCGCAGTTGCAAGGTTCCTTCCAGATCCTTGATCAGCCGACTGACTGCAGGCTGGGTGATCTTCAACATCTCGGCGGCAAGGGTCATGCTGCCTGTCACCATCACCTTGCGAAACGCTTCCAGCTGTCTTGGATTGAGCTGCATAACGGTGCCAAGCCCATCAAAATAAAGGGTTTACCAGCATAACATTTTGTTATGCGCGTCCAATTCTATGTGGGTTTGCGTCAGGGGTTGCCTCTACCGCATGATTCATCGGCGCGTTGCTGACGGTTGCAGCGCGGCCATCGGCTGATCGATGGTGACTACAACTGAGAGCGGTCATGTTCAACTTTGCAGTTCGACGCCTGTTGCTGTTGGCACCCATGCTTTTGGGTGTTTCGATTGCCGTGTTCCTGGTGCTGCAGTTCATTCCCGGTGATCCCGCGCGATTGGCTGCCGGTCCCGATGCGGTCGAGGAAGACGTGCAGCAGATCCGGGAAAACTACGGCCTGGATCGCCCTGTCCACACCCAGTACTTCATCTATCTGGGCAAACTGCTCAAGGGCGATCTGGGCGACTCGTTCCAGACCTATGCCCCCGTCACGGAAGGCATCGCCCGAACGCTGCCTGCCACGCTTGAGCTCACCGCCGCAGGTATGTTGCTGGCCGTCGTGCTCGGCGTACCACTGGGCATCGTGGCCGCCGTCCGACCCCGTGGCTGGGTCGATAGCGCACTGACGGCACTGGCGGTGCTGGGTATATCGATGCCAGGTTTTTTCCTGGGTCTGCTGCTCATGCTCGTGTTCGCATCCACACTCGGGTGGTTGCCCCCCACGGGCCGTGGAACCTGGGCGCACCTGGTGTTGCCGGCCATCACGCTGGGCCTGCCTTACGTTGCTACCTTTGCCCGCCTGGCACGCTCGACCATGATGGATGTGCTCGGTGAAGACTACGTGCGCACGGCGCACGCCAAGGGCGTATCGCGTCACAAGGTGGTGTTCAAACATGCGCTGGCCAACGCGGCCATTCCGCTCGTCACGGTGTTCGGCATGGACTTCGGGCGACTCCTGGGTGGCGCGGTCATCGTGGAAACCGTTTTCGCCTGGCCGGGCATGGGGCGCTACATGATCGACGCCATCATGATTCGTGACATCTACGTCGTGCAGGGCACCATCCTCGTCTTCGCCGCCCTTGTGGTGATCGTCAACCTCTTAGTGGATCTGGTATATGGAATCCTCGACCCTCGCATCACCTACGCCTGAGACCGGTACCGCCGTGCAGACAAAACGCCGGGCCAGCGGCAGGGGCGGATTTTTCCGATACCTCGTTGAGCAGAAGCGATGGATCGCCCTGCTCGCCCTCTCGGTCATCGGCGTTTTCCTCATTGCCGCCATCGCTGCGCCATTGTTGTTCGACTGGACGTCGGTCACACGCGTGAACCTCGCAGACGCATTGATCAAGCCAAACAGCTCGTACTGGCTGGGTACGGACGATCTAGGTCGCGATTTACTTGGTCGCGTAGTGTGGGGCTCCCGAATCACGCTGAGCGTCGCCTTCGGCAGCGTCGGGCTCGCCATGATCGTCGGCGTCACGCTCGGTGCGATCTGCGGTTTCTACACGGGCACGCTCACCAGCCTGATC
>JBAZPE010000244.1:0-4715 GCA_041648375.1 Burkholderiaceae bacterium
AGAGCCCATGAAACACACTATCAAGCATACGACGCACTACCAATACACCCAGCCGGTGAACTACAGCATTCAGTTGCTGCGCCTGACGCCGCGCCAGGACGCCCATCAGCGCGCCCTGAAATGGAACATCGATGCACCGGGTGAACTGGAAGCCTATGTGGATGCCTATGGCAACATCTCCCACACGCTGACCTTGAACCATCCGCACAACGAGATCTCGTTGAAAGTCACCGGGCAGGTCGATATTCAGGCCTTGCACGACGGGCGCATCACCGGCGAGGACAGCCGGCTGCCGGTCGCTGCTTTCTGCGTGCCGACCAGCCTGACCCAAAGCGACGACTCGATTCGCGCCTTTTGCGCCGACGCCGTCCCTAAGGGTCTGAGTACCCCTTGCGATGTGCTGGCGCTGGCTCAGGCCATTCAGAGCCGTGTGGCGTATGTGCCGGGCACCACCGATGTGACCACCGCAGCCACCGAGGTGCTGCACCAGGGCCGGGGGGTGTGTCAGGATCATTCGCACCTGTTCCTGGCATGCGCCCACAGCCTGGGCCTGCCTGCCCGATATGTGAGCGGATACCTCTATACCACCACGGAGCATGCCGCCAGCCACGCCTGGTGCGATGTGTGGGTCGACGATCAGGGATGGGTGAGTGTGGACGTGACCAATGGCCAATTCGCCTCGGATTGCCATTGCCGGCTGGCCGTCGCGCGTGACTACGATTCGGCATCGCCCGTTCGGGGGGTGCGCAGCGGTGGCGGCGTGGAGTCCATGACCGTATCGGTGAGGGTGCAGGCGGTCGGACAGTAGGGGCCGGATCCGACCGCGCAATCCGCAAATTTTTGTTTACCTCGCATACAATTCAGCTTCCCGAGAGCCAAAGCAAAATTCATGACCTACTGTGTTGCCGCCCGTCTTAACGCCGGCCTGGTTTTTCTGTCGGATTCCCGCACTAATGCGGGCGTCGACCAGATCGGTACGTTTCGCAAGATGAACGTGTTCGAAAGGCCAGGCGAACGCGTCATGGTGCTGATGACCTCGGGCAACCTTGCCATCAGCCAGGCGGTCATCAATCTGCTGGCCCAGCATGATGAAAGCAGCCCGGACTCCATCTGGCAGGCGAACAACATGTATACGGCGGCGCGACTGGTGGGCGATGCGGTGCGGCAGGTCCACCAGCGCGATGGCCAGGCGCTGCTGGAACAGGGCGTGGATTTCAACGTGTCGCTGATCATTGGCGGCCAGATCGCCAAGGAACGCCCCCGCCTGTTTCAGGTATACGCCGCTGGTAATTTCATCGAAACCCATGGCGAGTGCAGCTATTTTCAGATCGGTGAGTCGAAGTATGGCAAGCCGATCCTGGATCGGGTGCTCTCGCCCGAAACATCCCTGGATGAAGCCGCCAAATGCGCCTTGATCTCAATGGATTCCACCTTGAAATCGAATATCTCGGTAGGCATGCCACTGGATCTGATGGTGTATGAAAGCGACAGCCTGCGTGTGACGCATTTCGCCAACATCGACGAACACAACGCCTATTTCCAGATGATCCGCTCGACCTGGGGCGAACGACTGAAGCAGGTGTTCGCAGAAATCTCAGACCCGATGTGGAGCAACCCCAAGGCAGAAAAGAGTCTGGTGCCTCCCGGACGCATTCACCAGCCCGTGCGCGTCATGCCCAATGGCGCGGCACCGCCCGAAGATGTATCGGTGCCCCAGGTGCTGGCCCAGAACGAATCCACGCGCCAGCGCCATTAAGGCCGTTGCAACGCCAGCGCCACTGAGGCACCTGCAGCGCCAGCGCCAGGCGGCCATAGCGCCAGCGTCATCGGCGCGCGCCATGGCGGCATCACATGCGCCAGCGTCGCGGATGGCTCAGATCTCCCTGATCGACAGGGCCAGTGCCAATGCCAGCATCACGCAGGCCACGCCTGCGTCAAGCAGCCGCCATGCACCGGGGCGCGTGAACAGGGGGGCGAGCAGCCGTGAACCCAGACCCAGCACCGACAACCACACGGCGCTTGCCGTTGCCGCGCCGAAAGCGAAGGCCAGGCGGGCATCCGTGAAGGTTTGAGCGATCGAGCCCACCACCACGATATCCAGCCAGAAATGCGGATTGAGCAGCGTAAAGCCCAACGCCCCGACGATCGCTGCGCCACGCCCGGGCCGAACCTGCGCGGCGGCCTGACCCGCGGGCAGTGGCCAGATGGCGCGCCGCGCTGACTGCATGCCATACCAGATCAGAAACACCACCCCACCCCTGCGTATGAACGAGGTCAGCCCCGGCAACCAGGCGACCAGGGCCTGCAGCACCATCACACTGGCAAAGATCATGATGAAGTCCGTTGCGGCGCACACGGCCAGCACCGGCATGAGATGGGTGCGCATCACGCCCTGCTTGAGAATGAAGGCACTTTGCGCGCCCACCACCATGAACAGCCCCAAACCCGTGGCGATGCCACTGAACCAGGCGGATAGCAGAAGGGAGGGTGTGAAGGTGGCCAGCATGATGAGTCTCGACAAGGGCGCAGGATTGGGCCCGAGCCGACATTGTCCGATTCGATCGCGCTAAAATAAAACTAATTATTCTTCATCAACTTAAGTTTCGCTAACGATGTCGATTGACCAATCACAGTTGCGGGCGCTGGCTGCCATCGTGCGCGAAGGCAGCTTCGAACGCGCCGCCCTCGCCTTGCACGTCACGCCGTCTGCCGTGTCGCAGCGGATCCGTGCATTGGAGGACCGTATCGGCAGGTTGCTGGTGCAGCGAACCAATCCCGCGCGTGCCACCGCCGAGGGTCAGGTGCTGGTGCAATTGGCCGAACAGACCGCCCTGATGGAGCAGGACGCGTGGCGGCGCATGGGCTTGGCCGATGCTCAGGGCACGCGCAGCCTGAGCGTGGCGGTCAACCACGACAGCCTGGAAACGTGGTTCGTCGACGTGGCCGTGCGCTTTGCGCAGGATGATGCGCACATCACGCTGGATGTCCAGTCCGACGATCAGGATCACACCGCTGCGCTGCTGCGCTCGGGCACCGTGCTCGGCGCTGTCACCGCGTCCGCCGAAACGGTGCAGGGCTGTAACCGCCATCCGCTGGGCAGCATGCGTTATGCGGCCACGTGCAGCCCCGCGTTTCACGCGAAGTATTTCGCCCGCGGCGTCAATGCGCAGACCATGGCACACGCGCCGGTCCTGGTTTTCAATGCAAAGGATGCGTTGCAGGCCCGATTCGCGGCGCGCGTCATGAAGCATGCCCCGTGGCGACCGCCCACCTGGGGGCTGCCGTCCTCACGCGTGTTCATCGATGCCACCTTGCGCGGCGTGGGATGGACCATGAACCCGCTGCCCATGGTGCGCGACGATCTGCAGGCCGGTCGCCTGGTCCTGCTGCGCGCACGCGCCTGGGAGGACGTACCCCTGTATTGGCAGCACTGGCGCATGGAAGCCGACATTATGGGACGGTTGACGCGATGTGTAATTGAAGCGGCGCGCAAGGATCTCATCAAGCCCCGGCCCGTCGTCACCCCGCCGCAAGCCGCGGGCGATCAGGCTGCGAGGGAAGCGTCGGGAACAGGCGATTAGGGCGCCCGACCACCGTCAAGTGACAGGCGATCGCGTGACCATCTCATCCTCAGATGATCAGGTGGCCGGGTAGTCGCGCGCACCGAAAAGCGCACTGCCGATACGGATCTCGGTGGAACCTTCCTCGATCGCCAGTCCGAAATCGCCACTCATGCCCATCGATAACCGGGTGGCGTCCTGTGCGATCAAACCTGCGGCAATCGACTGATCGCGAATATCGCGTAATCGAGCAAAGCAGGCCCGCACCACCTGTGGATCATCGGACTGGGTGGCAACCGTCATGAACCCCCTGATCCGGATCGTGGGATAGGCGGCCATGCCTTGTAGAAAGGCAACCACCTCGTCAGGCGCCAGGCCATGCTTGGACGGTTCGACCGCGGTCTTGACCTGCACCAGGGCGTCCAGCGTGCGCCCGTCAGCCTGCAGCCGCCGATCAAGCGCTTCGGCAAGCGCCAGGCGGTCCAGCGTCTGCAGCTCGGCGGCGTAGCGCGCGACATCACGTGCCTTGTTGGTCTGCACGTGACCGATGATGACCCATTGCGGCGCCGACTCGCCCATGCGTTGCGCTTTGTCGCGCACTTCCTGCATGCGGTTTTCGCCGAACCGGGTCAGGCCCAGCGCCTGGGCCTGACCGATGTCATCGACCGAAAAGGTCTTGCTGACCGGCAGCAGTTCGACACTGGACGCGTCGCGCCCTGCACGCAGGCAAGCCTGTGCCATAGCGCTGCGCAAGGCAGCCAGACGGTCGGTCATGGTGTTTACATCAGTCATGGACATTCTGCAGTTAAAACGGTCGTAGACCTGAAGTGTAGGACGGTCGTAGAATCGACGCTCGTTCCCCTCGACTCCGAAGGTTTCCCTGCATGTCCAGCTCGCCCGCACCCGCGCAGGTTTCCTATGCCTTCGCCGCACCCTACGCCCACCCGCCAACTTCGTCGATTCGTGCCTTGATGCCTTACGCCTTGCGTGCGGGCACCGTTTCCATGGCAGGCGGCTACCCGGCGCGTGAACTGTTCGATCTGGAGGGGCTGCGCGCAGCCGATGCCGCCGTGTGCGCGCGTCTGGGCGACGTGCTGCAGTACTCGGACATCGAAGGCCAGGCAAGCCTGCGGCACGCACTGGCCACGTTATCGG
>JBAZPE010000245.1:0-4712 GCA_041648375.1 Burkholderiaceae bacterium
ACACACGGACGGCGTATTGCCCAGCCGACCACTGACCGCCTTGACCACCTCCACGATTTTCTTCTTTGCCTGTGCCTCGGACACCCAGGGTTCGGCCTGCAGCGCCCGCATGGCGAACACGGTGCCGAACCAGGTGCGAAAATGCTTGGCCGTGAAATCTCCCCGCCCCGCCGTGCGCAGGTAAAGATTGACCGTGCCCGAGTCGATGGTGCGTACGTCGCCGTCGTCGTCCTTGTACTGAAACAGTTGCTGCCCCGTAATTTCCATGCAACGTTTGACGACGGTGGCAATGCGCCTGTCATTTACCGTCACATCGTGCTCAACCCCGCTCTTGCCCCGGAAGCGAAAGCGAATCTTGCCGCCGGACAAAGTGGTGTGCCGACGACGCAGGGTGGTCAGGCCGAACGATTTGTTGTCGCGTGCATATTCCCGCGTGCCTACCCGGATCAGTGTGGTTTCCAGCAGACGCACGACCACGGCAAGCACCTTCTCCTGTGCCAGGCCCGGACGCGCCAGATCGCGAGCGACCACCCGGCGGATGCGAGGCAAGGCCTCCGAAAATTCAAGCAAGTGCTGGTATTTGCTGGCGTCACGCACGGCGCTCCAGCGCTCGTGATACCGATATTGCTTGCGACCGCGGGCGTCTCGAGCCGTTGCCTGAATGTGTCCCGTTTCATCCGGGCAGATCCACACCTGCTCGTAGGCGGGAGGAATCGCCAGCGCATTGACCCGTGCGATCACGCATTCGTCGGTTACCCGCTTGCCGTTTGCATCGAAATACACGAATTTGCCCCGTAACTTGCGACGGGTCAGCCCCGGCCGGGTGTCATCGACATAGCTCAGCCCGCCGGCATCGCAATGATCACGGGCGTCTTTTTCGCAAGGGGCGCATGCCGTCTCGCTGTCGCCGGCCAGGGGCGAGGCGCTGGTTTGAGTAGCGGGTTCCTGATACATGGGGCCAGGGCACACAGGTGCGGTGAAATTCGGGACCCGAAGCAGCGCATCAATCGTGCCCGCTGGGTGAAGCTACTTGCTCGAAGCGTTTAGGCGCGGCGCTCCGATTTTCGAATCAGCATTCATTAACGGGAAACGGCACCCCGGCCTCCCCCTCACGCCAGGGCGGGAACTTCTGCATGATGCGCACGAACCTCGGATCGCCAAGAAAACGCTGCAGCCACGCATGAACGCCCGGCCAGGCTTGCTGATCGAACCACTGGGCATCGGCCAGACGGAATTGCCGAATGAAGGGTGCAATGGCCAGGTCAGGCCAGCCCTGCGCCTCGCCCGCCAGATGCCCGGTGGTTCGCAACTGCGCGTCCAGCGTTCGAATGAAAGCGGCCGCAGACTCGCGGTGGTGCAGGGACATCGATGCCTCGGCGGCCGGCGTTGCGTAGCGTGACGCGTATTTGTAGCGATCCAGATGATGCTTGAACTCGCCATCGCAGGTCTGGACCCAGGCATGCATGACATGGTCTGGGTCTGACGAGGGCAAATGGCTCACGCAGCTGCCCTGTGCGAGCACATGGCGCATGATGTCCAGGCTCTGGTCGATCACCCCCGCATCAGCATCGACCCAGACTGGGACCGTGCCCTTGGGGGATGCTTGCAGCAGCGCAGCGGGCTTGGCGGCCAGCACGACTTCACGCAGCTCGCAAGGTCGTTGCGCGATGTCGATCGCCAGGCGCGCCCGCATGGCAAACGGGCAGCGTCGAAAGCTATACAGAACGGCGCGCGATTCGGTCGACATGGCAGCGAAACGATCAGGGACGATGGAGCAAATCGTAGATCTTGCGGCCGACCCGACCGTTCTCGGGCAAACCCGCCCGACGCTGCTCTTCCTGCACGGCCATCCGCGTTTTAGCACCCGGTATGCCATCGGGCGTGCCAATGTCATAGCCCTTGTCGATCAGCCGCGTCTGCACCTCACGCACCTGAGCGCGCGACAGACCGGGATCGTCGGTGGGCCACGCGGTTCGAATACCCGGATGCCCGCGCAGTCGCTCAACCAGCAACCCGACGGCCAGGCCATATTTCTTGGACTGGTTGTAATGCAGAATGGCATCGAAGTTCGGCGTGACCAGAAACACCGGGCCGGTGGCGCCTGTCGGCGCAAACAAATAGGCGCTGGTATCCGATTGCAGACCGGTGGCGCTCGACACGATGGGCTCACCACCCGGACGACGCACACCGCGCTCGGCCCAGGCCGCGGCAGTCAGGCGCGTCTCGCTGGCCGACACTTCGGTCATGGGATCGGCGGGCAAGCTCGATTTGATTCCAGCAGGCAGACTCACCTCCACAATGGCAGGCAAGCCATGGGTCCACTTGGCACGACGCTTGAGCAGATGATTGGCGGTGGATGCCAGCGCGTCGGGCAGGGAGTTGTACAAGTCGATCTTTCCGTCTCCGTCACCGTCTGCGGCCAGCTCATAGAACGACGTCGGAATGAACTGCGTCATGCCGAACGCCCCGCTCCAGGAACCCACGAAGGTATCCGGCTGGACCGTGCCATCACGCAACAGTCGGATAGACGCGTACACGTTTTTCTTCCACAGCGGATTGCTCTCAGTACAACCGCGAGTCAACCAGGCATCCAGCACCCGGGTCTTGCCGATCTGTTTACCGTAGTTGGTCTCGATGCCGAAGATCGCCACCAACACTTCGGGATCGACACGGTATTGCTGGGCCACGCGCGTGAGCTCATTGGCATACTGGTTCTGTATGTCACGCCCCTGCGACACGCGTTCCTCGTCCACGGTTTTGGCGATGTAGTCCCACCAGGTTTCACGCCCTTCAGGTTGGCCGCGCGCCGAACTCACGGTCGACACCAGCAAGGAGGCATCCTGCGTGTAGCGATCAAAGTCAGCGACAGACACGCCATTGGCAGGCGCTGCGGGGCGCAAGGTGGCCAGGCAGGAAGCAAGGGTCGGCATATTCGGTGCGGGTGCAGCGCCTGCTGCTGTCTGCGCATGTGCGGGCATGGCCACAGCGCCCATGGCCAGCAGCACGCCTGCGACCCAGGCCCGGTGCACCCCCTCGGTTTGCAATGGGGCGATGCCGGCCCCCCGGCGTTGACTGGCGTGCCCGGTCTGACCAGACACGGCACCTGCGCGTTTACGACCTACGGCGACATCCATACGAGCTGACATAAACATCCTCTTACTGGCAGCGGCACCCAGGCACACCGAATGTGACATCGTAACGCGTAGAATTCCTTACCCAAATCACTCAGCGCAAATCGCCCTAACGGAAAACCGACATGACCGAACGTTCCGCACCGCCACCCGCCACGGCCGGGTCCTCTTCCTGCGTGGCAGTGCCCGATCACGCGGCCGTGGATGCAGCCCAGAACCCACCCGAGGGTTATGCGCGCATGAAGCCATACGGGGCATTCCACGAATATGTCGGTCCGATGTACTTCCGGGTCGATGAGCATGGCCAGACATCGGTCGGCATGCGCGTTGCCCCGCATCACCTGAACCTGGGCCAGGTGCTGCACGGCGGCATGCTGTGCATGCTGGCCGATACGGCATTGACCTTTGGTTGCGGTCAGACCAGCGAGCCACCCGTGCGCACCCTGACCACCGGTATCACCCTGCAGATTGCCTGGGGCGCGCAGCTTGGCGACTGGGTCGAGGCACGCATCGAGATGGTTCGCATCGGCAAACGCGTCGGTTTCCCGACCTGCATGTTCTGGTGCAATGGCCAGAAAATCGGCCACGCCAGCGGAACGTTTCAGGTCATGGGCGTCAGGCCCGTTTGAGAGCGCCATGCAACTGAACGGATCCTGCCACTGTGGCGCTGTGCATTTCACCGTGCACAGCTCGCATCCCTACCCATACCAACTGTGCTATTGCAGCATCTGCCGCAAGACCCAGGGCGGCGGTGGCTTCGCGATCAATCTCGGCGGTGACGCGACATCGATGATTGTCACCGGCCGCGACGCCCTGAGTGTGTACTGCGCGAAGATCAAAAACGACGACGGCACGGTCACGCAAAGCACCGCACAACGCAATTTCTGCAAGCATTGCGGCAGCGCGTTATGGTTATTCAGTCCGGAATATCCCGAACTCATCCACCCCTTCGCGTCAGCCATCGACACGGCGCTTCCAGTGGCACCGGAACACACGCACCTGCTACTGGATTCCAAAGCCTCCTGGGTGCCGGTACACGCTGAAACGCAAGACAAGCAGTTTCAGAAATATCCTGAGGAATCGATTGCGCAGTGGCACGACCGCCTGGGTCTGACCGACGACGGCTGAGTTGGGGCAGGCGCTGCCAACGCCCCGACTACCTGCCCGTTGCCATCAGTCCCTGACGTATCCAATGGCGGGTGTCGGCCGGGTCTATCACATCGTCGATTTCCATCGAAGCTGCCATATTCGTGCCCGTTCCCTGCTCATACAGGCGGGCAACCTGCGCATCGAAAAAGGCCTCACGCTCAGGTCCTTCGGGCGTCGCCTGCAGTTCATTTTTGAATCCCAGCCTCACCGCACCTTCGATACCCATCCCGCCGAACTCGCCGGTAGGCCAGGCCACATTGAACATGGGCGCGTGAAAGCACCCGCCCGCCATCGACTGTGCGCCCAGGCCGTAGCCCTTGCGCAGGACGATGGTGAAGACCGGCACAGTCAAGGAGGCAGCCGCCAGGAACATACCGGCCGAGCTGCGCACCTGACCAGACTTCTCTGCTTGCGGACCCACCATGAAACCCG
>JBAZPE010000246.1:0-4706 GCA_041648375.1 Burkholderiaceae bacterium
CAAGCCAGGCGGGAAGGGTATCGGGCGTGTTCATTGATCCAATCGTACAGCAATGCCCTGTTGGGCCATGTATGCCTTGGCTTCGCGCACGGTGTGCTGGCCATAGTGAAAGATGCTGGCGGCCAGCACTGCGCTTGCTCGCCCGGTGGTCACACCTTCGGCAAGGTGCGCCAATCCGCCCACGCCACCTGAGGCGATGACCGGCACCGGCACCGCGTCGGAGACGGCACGCGTGAGCGCGAGGTCGAACCCCGACTTGGTGCCGTCGCGGTCCATGCTGGTGAGCAGAATTTCGCCGGCCCCGTAGGCGGCCATGCGACGCGCCCAGGCAATGGCGTCCAGGCCCGTGGCGCGGCGCCCGCCATGGGTGAAGACTTCCCAGCGCGCGGGTTCGCCAGGCAAGGACACCCGGCGCGCGTCAATGGCCACGATGATGCATTGCGAGCCGTGGTAGTCGGCCGCGTCACGCACCAGGTTCGGGTTGGTTACGGCCGCACTGTTGATGCTGATCTTGTCGGCACCGGCGTTGAGCAATCGTTGCACGTCGCTGACCTGACGCACACCGCCGCCCACGGTCAGGGGTATGAACACCTGCGAGGCCACCTCTTCGATGATGGGCAATATCAGGTCGCGGCCGTCGCTGGTGGCCGTGATGTCCAGAAACGTCAGCTCGTCGGCGCCTTGTTCATCGTATCGACGGGCCACCTCGACCGGGTCGCCGGCATCCATCAGATTCACGAAATTCACGCCCTTGACCACACGCCCGGCCGTGACATCCAGGCAGGGAATGATGCGTCGCGTGAGCGTATCGGCAGTGGCTAAGGGCGTGGCAGTCATGTCAGGGTGCAGGGTAAGGGTGTCGCGGTCTGCGATCACGCCTGGGTCAGTTCATCGGCGCGGGCCTGGGCTTTTTCGAAGTCCAGGGTGCCTTCATAAATGCTGCGTCCCAGAATGGCGCCTTCGATGCCTTCTTCGGCTACCGCGCACAGCGCTTCGATGTCGGCCATGCCTGCGATACCGCCCGAGGCGAACACGGGAATGCGCACGTGTTGCGCCAGACGCACCGTGGACTCGACGTTCACGCCCGAGAGCATGCCGTCGCGCCCAATGTCGGTATAGATGATGCCTTCACAGCCGTAGTCTTCGAACTTGCGTGCCAGGTCGAGCACGTCGTGACGTGTGAGCTTGCTCCAGCCATCGGTGGCGACCTTGCCATCACGGGCATCCAGGCCAACGATAATTTTCCCGGGGAACGCGCCGCATGCGTCATGCAGAAAACCGGGGTTCTTCACCGCGGCAGTGCCGATGATGACGTAGGAAATGCCGTTGTCCAGATAGCGCTCGATGGTGTCCAGATCACGAATGCCGCCGCCGATCTGCACGGGGATGTCTTCGCCGACCGCGTTGACGATGGCGCGAATCTGCGCCTCGTTCTTGGGAACGCCGGCCACGGCACCGTTTAGGTCGACCAGATGCAGGCGGCGCGCGCCGCGCTCGAGCCAGGTGGTCGCCATGGCGGCAGGGTCTTCGGAGAACACCGTAGCATCGTCCAGGTCGCCCTGGCGAAGGCGAACACAACGTCCGTCTTTAAGATCGATGGCGGGGATCAGCAGCATGATGGATTCAAGGCAAAAAAAGTGAGAAAAAGGGGGGGTGCAGGCTTCACCGTAACACGCCAAAGGCGTGTCGTCAGTTCGGCTGCCAGTCTACAAAGTTGCGGTACAGGCGCAAACCATGGGCAGCGCTTTTCTCGGGGTGGAACTGCACGGCGAACACGTTTTCGCGCGCCACGGCGCAGGTAAACGTGCCGCCATAATCGGTCTCACCCGTGATCAGCGATTCATCGGCGGGAACGGCATAGTAGCTGTGCACGAAATAGAAGTGCGTGCCATCGGGAATGCCTGCCCACAGGGCATGAGATCGTGTCTGACGAACGCGGTTCCATCCCATGTGCGGAATTTTCAGGCGTTCGTCGGCATGGCTGAATACATCTGCCAGCGCGGGGGCGACCAGGCTGTCTGCCGGGGACGGCGCGGCGGCTTTGGGTATAGCTGCCTCGGCCGGGTCGGTCGCCGTGACGTGATCCGCAGGCAGCATGGCACCGGGCGTTGCCTCGCACGCTGCGCTGTCCAGTCGGTCGGCGAACTGCGCGCCGGAAAACCGGGTCACGATCCCGGGAAACACATCCAGGCAGGGCGTATCACCCTCTTCACTGCGAGAGAACAGCATCTGCTCGCCCACGCACACGCCCAGCAGCGGCTTGTTGCGCGCAGCGCGAACAACGGCATCACGCAGGCCCGATCGATCCAGTGTGCCCATGCAGTCGCGCATGGCACCCTGGCCGGGAAACACCACGCGATCGGCCGCGTCGATATCGGCGGCCTGGTTGCAGATTCGAATGTCGGCGTCGGGGGCGGCCGCTTTCAGTGCACGGGCAACCGAGTGGAAGTTGCCCATGCCGTAATCAACGATGGCGATCGTGGGCACTACAGCACACCTTTGGTCGATGGAATGACGCCTGCGCTGCGCGCGTCGGCGGTGATGGCCATGCGCAGGGCGCGGCCAAACGCCTTGAAGACGGTTTCGCACTGGTGGTGGGCGTTGTCGCCGCGCAGGTTGTCCACATGCAGGGTGACCTGTGCATGGTTGACGAACCCCTGGAAGAACTCGCGGGCGAGATCGACGTCGAACTTGCCGATGTGCGAGCGCGTGAACGGCACGTGAAAGAACAGGCCCGGGCGACCGGAAAAATCGATCACCACGCGTGACAACGACTCGTCCAGCGGCACGTAGGCGTGGCCATAGCGCAGGATGCCTTTTTTGTCTCCCACGGCCTTGGCGAACGCTTGCCCGAGCGTGATGCCGACGTCTTCGACCGTGTGGTGATCATCGATGTGCAGATCGCCCGTGGCATGGATATCCAGATCGATCAGCCCGTGGCGGGCAATCTGATCGAGCATGTGGTCCAGGAACGGAACGCCGGTCGCCAGTTTCTGTTGGCCGGTGCCGTCCAGATTGATGGCGACGCGAATCTGCGTCTCGTTGGTGTTGCGGGTGATATCTGCAGTGCGCATGGTGATTGTATGAAGAGCCGACGGCCGCAGGGGCGACCGTGCACGTTAAGTGTGCCGCAAAAGCGGTGAAGATGAAAGCCGGGTCAGGCTTCGTCCAGGCGATAGGCGGCGCTTGCCGCGTGCGCGGGCAAGCCTTCGCCCTCGGCCAGTTCGCGCGCAATGCGCCCCAGTGTCTGGGCACCCGCGTGCGAGACCTGGATCAGGCTGGAGCGCTTCTGGAAATCATAGACCCCCAGCGGCGACGAAAAACGCGCCGTGCGCGAGGTCGGCAGCACGTGATTGGGACCCGCGCAATAATCACCCAGCGCCTCGGAACTGTAGCGCCCCATGAAAATGGCGCCCGCATGCCGAATCTTTGCGGTCCACACTTCAGGCTGCTCCATGGACATTTCCAGGTGCTCAGGCGCAATCTCGTTGGCGATGTCGCAGGCCTGCTGCAGGTCGCGCACCTTGATCAACGCACCACGATTGCTCAGGCTTACCCGCAGGATGGCTTCACGCGGCATGGTGGGCAGCAAACGCTCGATGGCCGCCTGCACGGCGTCGATGTAGTTCTGGTCCGGACAGAGCAGGATCGATTGCGCGAGTTCGTCATGTTCGGCCTGCGAGAACAGGTCCATGGCAATCCAGTCAGCCGGCGTGGTGCCGTCGCAAATCACCAGGATTTCGCTCGGACCGGCGATCATGTCGATGCCCACGGTGCCGAACACGCGCCGTTTGGCGGCCGCCACATAGGCATTGCCCGGGCCCACGATCTTGTCGACGGCGGGAATGCTTGCCGTGCCATAGGCCAGTGCGCCTACGGCCTGGGCGCCACCCACGGCAAAAATGCGATCAACGTTGGCGATGGCGGCTGCGGCCAGCACGATGGGATTGCGCACACCATCGGGTGTAGGCGTGACCATGATGAGTTCCTGCACGCCGGCCACCTTGGCCGGAATGGCATTCATCAATACCGACGAAGGATAGGCGGCCTTGCCACCCGGCACATACAGACCCACGCGATCGAGCGGCGTGACCTGCTGGCCCAGCATGTTGCCTTCCGAGTCGGTGTAGGTCCAGGTCTCGGCGCGCTGGTGTTCATGGTAGTCACGCACGCGCTCGGCGGCGGTTTCCAGTGCGTTGCGCTGCGCGGCCGGCAGGGCGGCCAGGGCGGCATGCCACTCGGCCTTGGGGATTTCGAGCGCGGCCATGTCCTGGGCCTGCACCCGATCGAACTTCTGGGTGTAATGCAGCAGGGCATCGTCACCCCGACGGCGCACATCGGCCAGAATGTCGGCGGCAGCGCGGTCTATGGCTTCATCCTGCTCGGCCTCCACGGCCAGCAGGGTGTTCAGCCGGGCCCGGAAGTCGGGCGAGCTTGCGTCGAGGCGGTTGATGACGGCCATGGCAGGTTTCAATTCAAAGCGTTGCTGGCGCGCTCGAAAGCGTCCAGCAGAGGTTGCAGGCTGGCTGCACGGGTCTTCAGTGCAGCCTGATTCACGATCAGGCGCGAGGAAATCGGCATGACGTCCTCGACAGCGACCAGATTGTTGGCGCGCAGGGTGCCGCCGGTGGACACCAGGTCGACAATGGCGTCGGCCAGGCCGACCAGCGGCGCAAGTTCCATCGAACCATAAAGCTTGATCAGAT
>JBAZPE010000247.1:0-4705 GCA_041648375.1 Burkholderiaceae bacterium
ATATGTTGCCAAGCTGGATGGCGATCTGTCGTTCGGACCGCGCTATCTGGAATCGATGCTGCAGAAGTTCGCAGCCGACCCCAAATTGGCTGCCGTGTCTGGCAAGGTGTTTCGCAGCGAGGGCGGCGCGCTGGTCGAGGAATTCATCATTGATGAGCAAGTCGCCGGCAACTTCAAGCTCTATCGCCGGGATGCCTTCGCCGACATCGGTGGCTTCGTGGAAGAGGTCATGTGGGATGGTATCGACACCCACATGTCACGAATGAAGGGCTACAACACCCTCAGCTTCTACGACCCCGAAGCCTGGATGCTGCACCATCGCCTGATGGGATCGTCCGATCGCAACGTCTACAAGGGCCGCTTGCGTTGGGGGCGTGGCATTTGGTTCATGGGGTATCACCCCTTGTATGCCCTGGCATCGGGCGTGTTCCGCATGCGTGAGAAACCCTTCATCATCGGCGGCATCCTCATTTTTGCCGGCTATGTGGGTGCAGCCATGACCAACAAGCCCCGCTACGAAAACCTGGAGTTCCGGCGCTATCTGCAGAATTGGCAGATGGGCGAGTTGCGCAAACTCGCCATGGGCAAGCACAAGCACGACCACAAGAGCGGTCAGGCCTAGTTCGTCTTCGGTAGGTCCACTGCCTCAGCCTGAGGGGGGCACTGCCAGTACTAGTATTGGCTATCTTCTTGTACTAGCTTAGCGTGCAGCGCATAATTTTGAAACGACGTACCGATTGTCGGTGCGCTTTCACGCTGCGAGTAGTCATGGCTCAGACCCTCTACGACAAACTTTGGCAGGATCATGTTGTCCATCAAGAATCGGACGGCACCTGTTTGCTCTATATCGATCGTCACCTGTTGCACGAGGTGACCAGCCCTCAGGCGTTCGAGGGTCTGTCTCTGGCCGGGCGCAAGCCCTGGCGTCTGTCGGCCAACCTGGCCGTAGCCGATCACAACGTGCCCACCATCAATCGTGCCAAGGGCATTGAAGACCCGATCTCCAAGCTTCAGGTCGACACGCTTGACGACAATTGCGAGAAATACGGCATTACCGAATTCCGCATGAATGACTTGCGTCAAGGCATCGTGCATGTCATCGGGCCCGAGCAAGGCGCAACACTTCCCGGCATGACTGTGGTCTGTGGGGACTCGCACACCAGCACGCACGGCGCGTTCGGTGCGCTGGCCTTCGGTATCGGCACTTCGGAAGTTGAGCACGTGCTGGCCACGCAAACGCTGCTGATGAAAAAAGCGAAGAACATGCTGGTCAAGGTCGAAGGCGACCTGCCCAACGGCTGTACCGCCAAGGATGTGGTCCTGCACGTGATCGGCATCGTCGGCACGGCAGGCGGCACCGGTTCGGCCATCGAATTTGCGGGCAGCACCATTCGTGGTCTGTCGGTCGAAGGCCGCATGACGGTGTGCAACATGGCGATCGAAGCCGGTGCCCGCTCGGGCATGGTGGCCGTCGATGAGAAAACCATCGAGTATTTCCGCGGTCGCCCCTATGCGCCCAAGGGCGTGTTGTGGGATCGTGCCGTGCAGGTCTGGCGCGGTCTGCACAGCGATCCGGATGCCAAGTTCGACCGTGTCGTGGAAGTCAACGCGCGCGACATCAAACCGCAGGTCAGCTGGGGCACCTCGCCCGAAATGGTGCTGCCGGTAGATGGTCGCGTCCCCGATCCCGATCGTGAAAAAGATGATGTGCGTCGCAACGGCATGGTGCGCGCGCTGGAATACATGGGTCTGAAACCCAATACGCCGATCACCGACATCAAGATCGATCGTGTGTTCATCGGTTCCTGCACCAACTCGCGCATCGAAGACTTGCGTGCGGCCGCTGCCGTGGCACGCGGCAAACATGTCGCGTCGAACGTGCGTCAGGCGATGGTCGTGCCGGGCTCGGGTCTGGTCAAGCTGCAGGCCGAACAAGAAGGGCTGGACAAGATCTTCACCGAAGCGGGTTTCGAATGGCGCGAGCCGGGCTGCTCGATGTGCCTGGCCATGAACGCTGATCGTCTCGAGCCCGGCGAGCGCTGTGCCTCCACCTCCAATCGCAACTTCGAAGGTCGGCAAGGGCAGGGCGGTCGCACCCACCTGGTCAGCCCCGCCATGGCCGCTGCGGCTGCGGTGGCCGGTCACTTCGTCGATGTCAGAAACTTTCGGTAGAAAAAAACATGGAAGCCTTTACCACTCTCGATGGCCTGGTCGCTCCGCTCGATCGTGAAAACGTCGACACCGATCTGATCATCCCCAAGCAATTCCTGAAGTCGATCAAACGCTCGGGCTTTGGCCCCAACCTGTTCGACGAACTGCGCTATCTGGACCACGGCGAACCCGGCATGGACAACAGTGCACGCCCCTTGAACCCGGATTTCGTGCTGAATCAGCCGCGTTATCAGGGCGCATCGGTGCTGTTGGCGCGCAAGAACTTCGGCTGCGGTTCCAGTCGCGAGCACGCGCCCTGGGCACTCACCCAGTATGGCTTTCGTGCCATCCTGGCGCCTTCGTATGCCGACATTTTCTTCAACAACAGCTTCAAGAACGGTCTGTTGCCCATCGTTTTGTCGGAACTCGAAATCGCACGCCTGTTCGATGAAGTCAAAGCGTTCCCCGGTTATCGCCTGAAGATCGATCTGGAACGCCAGGTCATCATCGCGGCCGACGGACGCGAGATGGGTTTTGATATCGAACCGTTCCGCAAACACTGCCTGTACCACGGTCTGGACGACATCGGTCTGACCTTGCAGAAATCCGACAAGATTCGCGCGTTCGAAGCCGAGCGTCTGGCCCGCCAGCCCTGGCTCGAAGGCCGTGCGTTGTCGCTGTAATGTTCAAGCGATGACGCTTAGATAGCGAAGCACGTCATTAACCTTTGGAAGTAACCACAATGACTCACAAGATTGCCGTATTGCCCGGCGACGGCATCGGCCCGGAAATCACTGAACAGGCCGTGCGCGTGTTGAGCGCGCTGGGCCTGGACCTGCACCTTGAAGAAGCCAAAATCGGCGGCGCCGCCTTCGACGCCTTCGAGCATCCCTTGCCGCCCGCCACGCTCGAGCTGGCCAAAGGCTCGGACGCCATTCTGTTCGGTGCCGTGGGCGATTGGAAATACGATTCCCTGCCGCGCGAATTCCGCCCCGAGCAAGCCATTCTGGGCCTGCGCAAGAACCTCGGCCTGTTTGCCAACCTGCGTCCCGCCATTCTGTATCCCGAACTGGCCAATGCCTCATCGCTGAAGCCTGAAGTGGTCAGCGGTCTGGACATCCTCATCATTCGTGAACTGACTGGCGACATCTACTTCGGCACCCCGCGTGGCGTGCGCACGGCGGAAGATGGCCCGTATCAAGGCGAGCGCGAAGGTTTCGACACCATGCGTTATGCCGACACCGAAGTGCGTCGCATCGCTCGCATCGGTTTCGAATCCGCACGCAAGCGCAACAAGAAACTGTGCAGTGTCGACAAGGCCAATGTGCTGGAAACGTCCCAGTTCTGGCGCGACATCGTCATCGAAGTCTCGCGTGAGTATCCCGACGTGGCGCTCTCGCACATGTACGTGGACAACGCGGCCATGCAACTGGTGCGCGCCCCGCGCGAATTCGACGTGATCGTCACCGGCAACCTTTTCGGCGACATCCTGTCCGATGAGGCCGCCATGCTTACAGGTTCCATCGGCATGCTGCCGTCGGCGTCATTGAATGCGTCGGGTCAGGGCCTGTACGAGCCCAGCCACGGGTCGGCGCCAGACATCGCAGGCAAGGGTGTGGCCAATCCGCTGGCCACCATTTTGTCGGCGGCGATGCTGTTGCGTTATTCTTTAGGCATGTCACCCCAGGCCGATCGCATCGAAGCGGCCGTACGTCGAGTTCTGTCCGACGGCCTGCGCACTGCAGATATTTACGAGTCTGGCACCACGCGTGTGGGCACATCCGAAATGGGTGATGCCGTGCTCGCCGCCCTGGCGTGACGTCTAATTTTCAACACTAGAGTGAGTGGATGATGAAGCAAGCAGTAGGCCTGGTAGGCTGGCGCGGGATGGTCGGTTCGGTGCTCATGCAACGCATGCGCGACGAGAAAGATTTCGACCTGATCGAGCCCGTCTTTTTCTCCACCAGCAATGCGGGTGGAGCAGCACCTCAATGGGCCGCAGGTGCAGCACCCCTGCAAAACGCGTATGACATCGATGCGCTTAAAAAACTGCCCATCATCATTACTGCACAAGGTGGCGATTACACGACGGCGGTCTACGGCAAGTTGCGTGAGGCTGGCTGGAAGGGCTTGTGGATCGACGCCGCCAGCACCCTGCGCATGGCCGACGACACCATCATCGTGCTCGACCCGGTCAACCGTCCGGTGATCGATGCCGCCATGGCGCGCGGCGTGCGCAACTTCGTCGGTGGCAATTGCACCGTCAGTTGCATGCTGATGGGCCTGGCAGGGCTATTCAACAACGACCTGGTCGAATGGATGACCTCCATGACGTACCAGGCCGCGTCTGGTGGCGGCGCGCAGCACATGCGTGAATTGCTCAACCAGTTCGGTCAGATCAACCAGGCCGTCAAGCCTTTGCTGGACGATCCCGCATCTGCCATTCTGGACATCGATCGCGGCGTGCTTGCCAAGCAGCAGGATGGCAGCTTGCCGCAGGAACACTTCGGTGTGCCGCTAGGTGGCAGCCTGATTCCATGGATCGACAAGGATC
>JBAZPE010000248.1:0-4669 GCA_041648375.1 Burkholderiaceae bacterium
GGGCCCGAAATCGCTGCACGGCATCCTGTGCAAAGATGCCGTGATCGACGGCGTCATCCAGATCGTCTTGTGTATACATGCCTTGGCGTTTTCCGTTGTTCTGAAAAAGTAAATCGTTGAGATTGTGCTTGGTACGCTGCTCGATCTGCCTGTCCATGACCGCATTTGATGGCTGCGATCATCCATCAAGCCTTCATCAGTCGTATCCACCTTAGTATCTACCGATGAGTCTCGGTGCGATAGTGCACAGGCCAGTCCATCGCCAGGCCTGCACAGATGCGCTGCTCGCTGTAGCGCGTCAGGTCGAACTCCTTGCCGTTGAACTGCCATTCGGCCAGGAACCCGCAGTCTCCCACCCCCCTGCCTCGACCGGTCATGGTAAGCATGCCGGTGGCAGGTTCGTAGACGGGCTCGAAATCTTTCTCGGCCCCGAACGCGAATGCGCTTTCCGGCCAGGGCAAAATAAGGCGGTGGGGATCGTGTGGCGCATCGCGACGAACGCGCAGTGGGATGAAGGAGCTCTGGTAGGCGCCCCGCCGACATTCCAGGAAAACGAGTACCTCTGCGTCAGTCAAACCGACGATGCGATCTCGGGGCGCCTTCGGGCCGCCATCACACTCGTCGTCCAGGGAGTACTGCCGCGCAGCACGAACGGGCGCGATGAGGGCACGATCGGCGTTCGGCGCCGACATCGCGCGACGCGGTATCACCGGCATAGGCCAGGCTCGATGCACCCGCGTTTCCAGCAAGGGCCCGGTGCGCACCAGCGCGCCAGGCGTGTCCAGGCGACCCTGCCACTCGTCCATGGCCAGCAGTGCCGCCGTGATGCCACTGAGTGAAATGACCGCGTCTTTCGCCGGGGCGCCCAAGCCAAGCGTCTGGCCCTTGAGCAGCATATCGATCACCGCCCGGGCAGGCTCAGCTGATAGCGCGAGCACGCTGCTCGTACCGTCCACAGTCTGATCAGACTGCCATGCAAGCGTGCGCAAGCTACCCGGGTCGCCGTCGAGGGTCAGATTCTCGGCCTGCAGCAGGCCCCTGCCCCTTATCCGGATAGTTGCTGGTGTGTTCGGGCCCGCTTCACGTTCGATACTCATAATCGCAGGGGCATTCTCTACCAGCGCACGTGCATCGCAACGACGCGTGTTGTCACACACCAGCAGCCAGTCGCGTACTTGTTTGTACAGCGGTGCAGGCTCGCGTGCAGCAGGGGCGCCATGCACGCCCGACGAGGCGAATGCAGAACCGAGCAACAGCGCCTGCAACCCAGTCAGCACCAGACGGCGGAGCCCGCCGTGCAGAGAAGAGATGGCTCGCGTTAGGGTCAACAACTGCGCTGAGGGCTGCGTCATGATCGTGAGTCGAGAAGGGATGACTGATCATAAGGCACGCACGCGCAAACCATCACCCTGCGTGTCACGCCCACGTAACCTCGAGCCCATAGCATTCGGCGCCTGACATGAACCTGTATAGAGACCGCTGATGAATGCTTTGACGCTACGCCGCCTGACACTCACCCTGGGCGCATCGCTGATGCTTGCCGCGTGTGGTGGCGACGACGATAACGATCTGCCCACTGCGCCGGCCACGCCCGAAGTGCCCGCACCGGAACCCGGCCCGACGCCAGGACCTGATCCCAGCCCCGGCACGCCTTCCGAGCCCGGCGCCGGCAAACCGCTGAGCGTCGCATTCCTGTCGGACGTCCATTTCCACGATGTCTATGGCAAGTTCGAGGACGGCTCGTTCAAAGGTCTGCCCAACAGCGTCAGTGGAGACAACGCTACCATTCGCACCCTTTACGCGTCGCTGACCTCTACGCGCCTGTTCAACGAAAACTACTTCGCGTTCCTGGCTGCACTGGACGATGCCGTGAAGAAAGGCGTGAACCTGATCATCCTGCCCGGTGACTTCAGTGACGACGGCCAGCCTGTCCACATGCGTGGGCTGAAAGCGATCATGGACCGCTACACGCGCGAGCATGGCGTCGAATTCCTGGTGACCTTCGGCAACCACGACCCCGTTCGGCCCTACACACGTGCCGCTGGCAAGTCTGATTACCTGGGCACTGAGGGCAAACCGCAACGCATCTTCAGCAAGACGGCGGTGAGCGAGTGCGCAGGCTACAGCGCACCCTGGTCCCTGCAGCCCACGGGTGGCACTGCGCTGCCCACGGTGTGCACCGAAGAAGTTCGCGAATGGGGCTACAAGGAGATCATGGAATCCATGCGCGCCTTCGGCACCTACCCGAAGGCCAGTTATACCTATTGGGAAACGCCCTACAGCAGCTACAACGCGCAGGCCGGTTATACCTTCGAGCGTGCCAGTGCCGAGGGCACGTATGAGAACCGCCAATACGAGATCTGCCGCGAAGGCACGGGCGGGGATTACAGACAAGCCGAATACACCAAGTGCCTGCCGATACCGGACGCCAGTTATCTGGCAGAGCCGATAGAAGGTGTGTGGGTGCTGTCACTGGATTCGAACGTATACACACCGCTGGCAAACGCCGACATCAACCTGCCCGCGCATGGATCGAACTTCGACGGCTCAGGTAACGCCGGGTGGAACAGCATGATCACCCACAAGCAGCACGTGGTCGCATGGGCGAAGGATGTTGCCGCGCGCGCGCGAGCCCAGGGCAAGCGACTGATCACGTTCGGCCATTACCCCATGGTCGAGTTCTACAAGGACACCAACGAGCAAGTGGCCGAGCTGTTCGGCCAGAGCGGCCTGGACCTGCGTCGTCGGCCCACCCAGCAGGCCAGTGCGGCTGCCGCTGCGACTGGCGTGCAACTGAACTTCGCAGGCCACCTGCACACCAACGACACCGGCATTTTCAAAGCGGGCGATGACTTCCTGGTCAACGTGCAGGTGCCTTCGCTGGCAGCCTATGTGCCGGCCTACAAGCTGGCCACGTTCACCGACGAGGACCGCATCGACATCGACACCATTGTGCTGCGCGATGTGCCGCGTTTCAACGAACTGTTCGAACACTATGCCGTTGAACACGACACGATGAAGACCGAAGGATCGACCCCGCTGTGGAACCGCGAAGTGCTTGATGCAAAAGACTATCGCAGCTTTGCGTCGTGGCACATCACGGAACTCACGCGCCTGCGCTTTCTGGGTAGCAACTGGTCGTGCGAGATGCGCGACATGGTGAGCAACCTGAACGCTCAGCAATTGTTGATTCTGTCAGTGCTGGATACGCGTGTGACGCTGGCGCAACTGCGTGACTTCGGGGGCTTTCCGGTCAGTCTGTCGGGCTGCACGAGCACGGCGGCCACGACTGCGACGAATTCGGGTGCCACACAGTTCTACGCCGATTACGAAATGGCCCGCAGCAAGGCCGCGGCGCTGGCCAGTGCACAAGGCCTCTCGCTGGAAAGCCTGGCTGATGTCTCCGGCATCACCGTTGCGGCAGACTTCCATCGTCTGCTGAACGCCGGTGAGCTGGCATTCGAGGATCTGGCACCGCGTGCAGGCCTTTACCGTGCGCTGCACACGGCGCTGAAATCATCGTCGGTCACGCTGATCAAAACGGGCTCGAACACCCTGTCCGATCAGAACACGCTAGGCGCCGTCTTCCAGAACCGTTTCAAGCCGATGTATGAGGGTATGGCAAAAGCCAGCGTGGCAGCGCCCAATCTGCACTTCGTCGTCGACCTGGCGGCCAAGACTGTGACCAATGCATCGGAAGACCGTCTGTCACTGGAGTAAAGGCCGGAGGCACCGGCCCCCTCAGGCCAGCACGCCCAACTGACGCCAGGCAGGCAGCACGTGTGAGTGGATATCGGCCAGCGCGTTGGCGAACGCCTGGCCATGTCGTGCAGGCAGGTCCTCTGCCCCATGGCGCCGCACCATCGTCCAGGCATGATCGATCAGCGCGTCGCCCGATGCGTCCGGGCGGTCATGCAGTGCCAACAGTGCGGCCATTTGCGGCAGCGTGGCAGCAACGCCGGCGCCCAGCGCAGGCGCAGCCAGGGTGTCGAGCAACGCGCCCTGCAACACCGCCTGTGCCACGGCCCGATTGAACGCCTGCGCTGGCAGCGGATCAGGCGGCTGCGTCAACACCGGAAGGGCAATACCGGCGCCCGCCAACAGCTGGAACGCCGGGTTCAACGCGCCGGGCTGTGATGCATAGTGCGCATGCTGTGCGGCTTGCGCGAAAGACAAGGCCCCTTGCGAAAGACGCCCGCGTAATACCTCGTAGGTTGGATCTTCGACAATCCGCCGCGCCCTGTCGTGCGCCGACGTGGTGGTCACGCCAAACAGACGCTGCGCGAGCAGTGCGCCCCGATGCGCAGCAGGGGTCAGGTGCTGATCGGGCCCGGTTCGCTGATAGATGTCGTTGCGCAGTGCCTGGTTCATGCAGAAAGCACGTGCACTTTCGCGCAGATCCGCCTGTTCGATTGCCTGCACCTGCGACACGGCCGCCGCAGGCAGACAGACCGCATCGATGTTCTCTGCAGGCTGTGCACTACCCACCCAATGACAACCCGCCTCCTCAAATGCGCGCACCACATCGCCCACATGTTGCGGCTGCCAGTGTTGCGCAAGGTAATCATGCGCGAAGTCGCCCAGGTGGTGCGCATCGGCCGCATCGAGCCCTTGCAGCAAGGCAGGATGGGCGTCGAAAAACGCCGCACCGCCGTGCCCCAATGCACGC
>JBAZPE010000249.1:0-4648 GCA_041648375.1 Burkholderiaceae bacterium
GTGCCCGTGCTGGTCAAACGGGCTCAAGTGCCTGGGGTACGCCTTTAGGTAAGGTGACCTTGATGAGATCGTCTTCCAACACCTCACCCGCTTTGACGACGATGGCCATCACCCCTGATTTTCGGATCAGTCGCCCACTCTCATCCTGATCCAGGACGGCCTGTGTCAGCCCTGGCTGGAAGCGATCAAGCTGTTTGCAGGGGTTGCGCAGCCCGGTGATTTCGATGACCGCGTGCTTGCCCAGGCGCAGGCGAGCGCCACGCGGCAGTGCAAGCAGGTCGATGCCTCGCGTCGTGACGTTCTCGCCAAGCGTGCCGGGGTCAACCTTGAAGCCTTGCGCACGCAAGGCATCAAGCAGTTCGGCGTGCAGCACGTGCACCTGCCGCAAGTTCGGTTGGCTGGCGTTGACCGCCACCCGCGAGCGATGCTGCACCGTCGTGCCGTAATGCGCATCACCCGCTACGCCATGGCCCACCACCAGGCCGATAGCGGGCTCGGGCCATTTGCTCAGCGCGTGGCGTGAATTGCGATGCACGGCGACCACGCGCGGCACGTCGGCCACGCGGGGCACCTCTTGCGCGTCTGCTGGCGTCATGTCGTGTGCCTGCAGATCGGGTGCATGGCAGGGTCAGCGACGGGTGTGTACGCCAGCTGGCATGACGCCACACGTGCCGGCATCCAGATCGAAACCCAGGCGCTGATCGAGCGTTTCCAGCGATTTGCCATACATGTGCAAGTGACGGATTTCTTCGTCTTCGATCTGCACGGCGTGGATGTCTTCCGGCATCAGCGCAATACCTTCGCCCGGCGCGACCGTGACGACCTTTGCCTGTTCAAGTTTAGCGACGCCAGGGGTGCCGCCATCGTCCATGCGGTTGTAGAGATAATTCTGCTCGACGCCCTCGACTGCCGCAATACAGGCCCAGGTGGTGTGGTTGTGCGGCACGATCTTGTTGCCGCGCCGCATCACGTTCAGGTAGAGCGCGTAAGTCTTGTCGTCGTCTTCACTGATCAGGTAGCGCGCCTGCCGTTCGCCTGCGTCGGGCCCGGGGTAGCGGTCGGCGCCCCACCATGAGCGGTGGCTGGCCAGATCGATCAGCTGATCCAGCACGTTGTCCAGGGTTTTACGGTCCAGTCCGTCGCGCTGCAGGGTTGTTTTGATGTCGGTGATCGTCTGTGCGATGTCGTCTTCATGCGGGTGCGTCGTGCCCATCGAATGTCTCCTTTCGATTCAGTGAAGGTCACACCACTGTAATGGAAAATCCGATTAATGCGCACCCGCCGCAGCTTCCGAGGCCGATCCTTCTGCTTTCTTGGGTCGCGAAAACCACACCAGTCCGGTGAGTAAGAGGAAGATGCCGGCAGATACCCAAAATACGTCCAGTGCAGACAGGGTAAACGCCTGGGTGTCGATCATGCGATCAATGGTGCCCAGTGCCTGATCGGGTGACATGCCTGCGCCCTGCAGTGTCGAGATGGCGTGATCGAAGGCGGGCACGCCCGGGCGGGCGACTTCGGTCAGCTGAGCATGGTGCAGCACGGCCCGGTTTTCCCAGGTGGTGGTGGCGATGGAGGTACCGAACGCACCGGCGGTCAGGCGCAGGAAGTTCGACAGCCCGGACGCCGCCGGTATCTGATGCGGCGCCAGGCCGGACAGGGTGATGGCCGTAAGCGGGACGAAGAACGCCGCCATGGCGGCCCCCTGAATGATGGTGGGGATCATCAGCGTGCGCATGTCGGCGGTGGTGCTGAAGCCTGCCCGCATGTAGCAGACCAGCGCGAAGACCAGAAAGGCACCCGTGACGAACAGGCGGGGGTCGTGCTTGGCGAGCGCCTTGCCGATCACCGGGGTAAGCAGGATGGCCAGCAGACCGGTGGGTGCGGTGACCAGCCCGGCATCGGTTGCCGTGTACCCCATGGTGCTCTGCAGCCAAAGCGGCAGGAGCACGATGCTGCCGAAGAACACCCCGTAGGCGATTGCCAGGGTCCACGCGCCGATGCTGAAATTGCGTCCCTTGAACAGACGCAGGTCGACCACCGGGTGGGCGTCGGTCAGCTCCCATATCAGGAAGAGCACGAAAGTCACCAGCGCCACGGCAGCCAGACCGATGATGACGGGGCTTGCGAACCAGTCCAGTTCCTTGCCCTTGTCCAGCATGATCTGCAGCGCGCCGACCCACACCACCAGCATCACCAGCCCCACCTTGTCGATGGGCAGATGACGGGTGGCCGATTCGCGCTTGCCATAGATGCGCCAACTGATCCACGCGGCCAGCAAGCCCACCGGGATGTTGATGTAGAAGATCCAGGGCCAGGTGTAGTTGTCCGAGATCCAGCCGCCCAAAAGCGGACCGGCCACAGGGGCGACCAGTGTGGTCATGGCCCAGATGGCCAGGGCCATGCCGGCTTTCTCCTTGGGGAAACTGGCCAGCATCAGCGTCTGCGACAGGGGAATCATGGGCCCGGCCACCGCGCCTTGCAGCACCCGAAAGCCGATCAGGGCTTCAAGCGTGGGCGAGAACCCGCACAACCAGGAGGCCAGCACGAACAGCAGGGTGGAGGTGAGGAACAGTCGGACCTGGCCGAAGCGTTGTGTGAGCCATCCCGTGAGGGGGACCGTGATGGCGTTGGCCACCGCAAAGGAGGTGATGACCCAGGTGCCCTGACTGGTGCTGACACCCAGATCGCCGGATATCGTCGGGATCGACACGTTCGCGATGGACGTGTCCAGCACGTTCATGAACACAGCCGTGGATAGGGCGATTGACCCGATGATCCTCGCCGCGCCCGCAAGCGGCGGATAGGTGTGGCCGGCTGCCTGGGTGCTCATGATGCGAGATTGGCGGCGATGATGGAATCGATCAGACGATCGGCCTGGTCGTGTGCGGCATCGAAAGCACGGGTGGACAAGGCAGCGGGTGCATGCGCGGTCATCACGGGTTCGCCGGCCTGTTCTGCAAGATCGACTTCAACATTCATCGACAGGCCCACCCGCAGGGGATGCTTTTTCAGTTCCTCGGGATCCAGCGCGATGCGTACCGGCACGCGTTGAACGACCTTGATCCAGTTGCCTGTCGCGTTCTGTGCCGGCAGCAGCGCAAAGGCACTGCCAGTGCCTGCGTCCAGACCAATTACCTTGCCGTGATAGACCACATCGCTGCCATACAGATCGGCGTGCACCGTGGCGGGCTGGCCCACGCGCATGTCGCGCAACTGGCCTTCCTTGAAATTGGCCTCGACCCACACCTGGTCCAAAGGCACCACCGTCATCAGCGGCGTGCCGGGGGCGACGCGCTGCCCCAGCTGGGCACTGCGCCGTGCCACCATGCCCGACACGGGAGCGGGCAGCACGTTGCGAGATTTGGCCAGCCATGCGTTGCGCACGTTGGCGGCGGCACGCAACACGTCGGGATGGGTCTGCACCGTCGTGCCGTCGGTCAGGGCCAGATTCGTCTGTGCCTTGGCGCGCGCAGCCGCTGCCGACGCACGTGCCTGGGCCACGGCTGACTGTGCCGACTTCAGTGCGGTCTGCGCATGCAGCAGTTCTTCGCCGCTGACACCACCGGATTTGGCTAGCGCCTGGCGGCGTTGCAGATCGGTCTGCGCGCGTGCAAGGTCGGCCTGGGCGCGCACGATCTCGGCCGATCGCACATCGATGTCCGCATTCAGGGCGTCGTTCTGAACATACAGCGTGCGCGTCTGCCTGACGGTTTGGGCCAGTTGTGCCTGAGCCTGCGCGAGCGCGACGTCGGCATCGGCCGGGTCCAGGCGGATCAGGGGAGCGCCGGCTTGAACCGTGTCGGTATCATCGGCTTCGATGGCGATAATCGTGCCGGGCACCTGCGAGGTGATCTGCACGAGGTTGCCGTGGGTGTAGGCATCGTCGGTGCTTTCGCGATGGGCACCGAACATCAGGTACCACGCGCCCCACAGTAGCGCGACCACGACGAAAAAGGCGACGGCGCCAAACAGTAGGCGTTTGCGGGCGGGGTGGGCGTTAGGAGTGTCTGCCATGGCTTCAGGGAATGTATGAGTAGTGTTTATTCGGGCATCGCGTCGTCGTAACCGCCGCCCAGCGCACGGGCCAGGTCAGCGTCCAACTGATAGGCGCGCATGCGCAAGTCGGTGTCGCGCTGGGCCTGTGCCATCACATCGTTCTGTGCAATCAGCACGGTCAGGTAGTTGCCCAGGCCGGCCTTATAGCGGTCCAGTGCCAGGGCGTATGCCGCTTCGATCGAGGTTCTGGCTTGCGTCTGTGCGGAACGTTCGTCGGCCAGCAGCCGCAGCGCATCGAGGGCGTCGGCGACCTGTCGCACGGCGGTGATCAACGTGTCGTTGTAATCGGCAGTGGCCTCGTCCGACGCCGCCCGGCGGGCGTCCAGATTGGCGTTCAACGCGCCGCCCTGGAAGATCGGCAGGGAAATGGCGGGGCCGGCGCCGCCCATTTTGCTGCCGGCCTCGATGAGGTTGTGCAGGCCGATGGCCTGAAAACCGATGAACGCAGTGAGGTTCACGTTCGGATAGAAAAGTGCCTTGGCGACGTCGATGTCCTGCGCGGCAGCCTGCGCACGCCAGCGCGCGGCCACCACATCGGGACGACGGCCCACCAGCGCCAGGGGCAGGGCGGTGGGGGTGGTGCCCGCCGGTG
>JBAZPE010000250.1:0-4632 GCA_041648375.1 Burkholderiaceae bacterium
CTACAGCCACCCGTGCGACATAATTGGCCAGCGTTTCGATTTGATCCGCCGTCAACGCCTCATAGGCTGGCATGACGCCGAGCCCTGTCTTCAGAACGGTGCGCACGCGGGAGGCGTCAGGCCTCAGTGAATCCAGTGAGGGGCCGATAGCCCCTTCCGCCCCGGCGTCTTTTAGCGTGTGGCAGATCGCACAGGCTGGCGTGGCCGTGTTGTTGAACAGGGTGCGGCCTGCTTCCAGGTCTACCGTCGCCGGATCGCTGGCATGCGCCTGCCAGGAGAGCAGACAGCCTGCGGCGGCTAACGCCCAGCTTGGCTTCATGCGGCCACCTTGATGTCCAGGCCATGGTCACGCCAGCTGCTGTTCAGATAGCCAGCGGCGTTCTCGACACGCTGTTCGACCTGGACATTGCCCTGAGCATCGGTCGCGCGGCTGACGAAACGGTAGTCACCCGGCGCCAGTTTGACGCTCAGCGCGAACTGGCGCCACGCGTACTTGCCGAGGTCTGGCCCCACGAACTTGGCGTCTTTCCAGGTCTTGCCGCCGTCCGTGGAAATTTCCACACGTTTGACGGCGTCCATGCCGCCGAATGCCACACCCCGGATGATGTGGTTTCCGGCCGCGATGGTCGATCCGGAGGCAGGGCCGTTGATCCAGGACTTCACGTCCATCTTCCAGACAGCTGGGTTCTCGGCGGTCTCTTTCGTGCCCAGAGGCGCCAGGCGATAACGCGTCTGCTGAATCATCGCAGGTGTCTGTTCTTTGGTGAACGCCAGGCGTTTGATGTACTTCACGTTGTTGACGCCGGAATAGCCGGGCACGATCAACCGCAGCGGGCCGCCGTGGGCCAGCGAAATGGGTTCACCGTTCATCTCCCAGGCGAGCAGCGCATCCTGCATGGCCTCGGTCGGTACGGACCGCTCGACCAGCAGCGTGTTCGGATCGATTCCAGCGGGAAGCGTTTCTCCGCCAGTGCCCGTCATGTAAGGCGCATTGTCTGCAACGCCACCCAGGGCGTTGACCAGCTCCCGCACGGGAACGCCCGACCACATCACGCAACCGGCTGCGCCGACGTCCCAAGGGGTGCCGCTGGGCTTGTGCTCGAAGAATTTGCGGCCATTGCCCGAACATTGCAGCACCATCGCCGTGGTCTCCAGCCCCATGGTTTTCAGTTCGCCCACGGTCAAGGTGCGAGGTGATTTGACGCCTTCGACACTGACCTTCCAGGCATCGCGGTCGTCAAGGACCGACGCGTTAGGCGGGGGGACGTTATTACGCACATAAAGCTGGGTCGATGGCGTGATCACACCGTCACCAAACGCGCTGCGCTTGGTTTCTATCGTGTTTGCGCTATGAATGATCAGGTCGTCGGCGTTTTTCCACGCGGCGTAGGCGGGCAGGGGCTTGGCCGTCGATGCGGCTGGGGCTGTGGGCACTGCGGGTGCAGCACTCGCAGGTGTTGCGGGCGCCTCGCCGGCCACGCTGATACGTGCATGCGAGGCCAACCCCACCGCAGCCAGTGCGCCTGCGCTGGACGCAAGCAGGCGTCGCCGTTGTGCATTGTGCAAAGGGCTCTCGTCGTGCATGTCTGTCTCCAATGTGCCGGGTGGGTCCGGTCTGTGGATGCATTGTGGTTATTACGTTTGTGTCTGTCAATATGACTTTCCGTAATAACGTGGCGTGGTGTGTCACCCCTGGTATTCGCGGCGGCACCATTGCTGTAATGCCTCAGAGGGGCTGTAGATCGACGCATGGCCTTTGAGCAGCACCTGGGCTGATCGTCGATAGGCCACTTTCGTGATCACCAGCGCATCATCGGCAGTCTGTGCCACGACGGTGGCTTCCAGGATTCCGGCTGGATTCTCGATGCCCACCACGACGTCCGCAGGCGTGCGCGTGACGGCTGGCATCCCTTGCGCGACTTCGGACGCGACCGTGCCCGCTACCAGGCATGCCGCTGCCAGGCAGCATCCACCGGACACCGCCATTGATGCATGCCCGGTCTGGGGCGTGAAGTACCTGACGGCAATCGAGCCCCCGTGTGCTGGTGCGCCGACGATGCACACCTTGGGAATCGTTTCGCTCACGGCAATCTCCGCCTCGGTCATCAGAAGGCCATCGCGGCGCCTGAGCTTCATCATTAAGCCAGCCTGAATCCAGATTGTCCGGAGCCGGGTCATGAAGGCATCGTCTGCGACCAGTGTCTCGACAGGCTCATGTGCCGTCTTGCCAAGGTCTGCGCCCTTGATGATGACCATGGGCACCGCGACGTCCACGCACGAGACGTGCACGTCATCAATCACATCTACCGGGTTGCCCGTCGGGAGCAACTGGCCGGTTTTGGATCCTACGGGGTTTTGCAGAAACAGATCGACGCCCGGGTAGCTGCCGTTCACGCCAGGGATGTCGACATGGCGTGGTGCGCCGTGCTCGTCGCACAGCAGCCGCCCGGTGGAAATGACGCCCGTGTTGGTGTTCCTGATCTCGATTTCGTGGTCAAGGGCTGCGAGGTCCACCATGCCGGTGTCTTGGAGCCACAAGGGCAGCGCGGAACTCATGTTGCCGCAGTTCACGCTCCAGTCAACGCCAGCATGCGTGGCGGCAAGCTGAGCCAGCGTGCTGACCAGCCGGGGCCGCCCGTCAACTTCTTCGAGGCTGACGAAAAATACCTTGTTGCTGGTGGCAGGTCCTCGACCCAACCCGGTGATCTGCTTGTTCCCGGGCCATGCGCCAACGGGCGGCACGCCCATGAGATGCCTGAGCAGCTCTTCACGCAGCGGCTCGTCCTGCGGTGCATACGGCTCCCAGATCACCAGGCCGGTGGATGTGCCGCCTCGCATGTGGTGCACAGGGAATTCGATGCGCCCAGTGGCGAGGTCAATGCGTGGCCTATCGTGAGACATCATCTATATCCGTTTGCGTTTTCCTGCCTTGGGATGGAAACCTGGCTTGAGCGTAGGCGTCGCAGTGAGATAGCATTGATGTGATTGTTCGCTCAGGCATGGCACGCTCGATGCCCCCTCATTCAACACAAGCACGCCATCGCAAGGATCTCGACATGCAATCACCCACTTTAACGCATGAGGCTCGCGCGGCGCTGTTGCCGACCGGCCGTTTGCGCGCCTCAATCAATCTGGGTAACCCCGTGCTGGCCTCAAGAAACAGTGAGACAGGCGAGGCGGCAGGTGTCTCGGTTGATATGGCACGGGCAATGGCCCAGTTGCTGGACGTGGAGTTGGAACTCGTAGTGGTCGATACCGCAAAGAAGTCCTTTGAAAACGTCAGCAATGACCGCGTTGATATCGGTTTTGTTGCAATCGATCCCGAGCGTGGTCAAACGCTCGCCTTCTCTGCACCCTACATCCTGATCGAGGGCGCCTATCTCGTTCGGGAAGCGTCGCCCCTGACCCGCATGGAAGAAGTTGACCGCGCAGATACCACGGTTGTCGTCGGTGCTGGCAGCGCCTACGATCTTTATCTGTCGCGCGAAATCAAACACGCGACCCTGGTGCGCGCGCCGACTTCACCAGCGGTGGTCGCCACATTCCTGGAAGGCGGTTATGACGTCGCTGCCGGTGTGAAGCAACAGCTCGATCTTGCAATCGAAAGCGACGCTTCATTGCGGCTGCTTCCCGGCAGTTTCATGCAGATTGCGCAGGCAATGGCTGTTCCGAAGACGCGGGCAGCGGCAGCGCAAGCGTTCATCACTGCGTTCGTGGAGGCGCAGAAAGCGAGCGGGTTCGTCAGTCGTTCCCTCATCGCGAACAAGGTGCCGGGGGCGGTCGTGGCACCGCCTGCGGGGTGACAATCAGGTCACATAGCATTTGCAGACTGCCGATACGTGGAGTCACGTTCCACCGGGCGGCCAGCCGGGTCGGATTGGCGGCTACTGAGATTGCAGATGTTTGGAAAGCCTCGCCACGTCCTGTTCGGCCTGTTTCACCACGGCCTGAAATTCTTTCGGAGTGCTTCCGACCGGTTTGATCATGAGGGGACTCAGTACGTTCACGACCGAGGGATCCTTGCCGGCCTCGCGCATCGCAACAGAAATCTGTTCCACAACCGCGTCCGGCGTGTCTCGTGGCGCAAAGATGCCATACCAGTTGTTCACGAATTTCACTGCGCCCATGCCGGCCTGCGCATAGGTCGGTACTTCAGGGATCTGAGCCTGGCGTTCGTCGGTGCTGACCGCAAGAATTTTCATCGTGCCGGACTTGTGGTGTGGGACGATTGAGGCCAGACCAGTCACCACCATCGTCACCCGACCGCCAATGATGTCATTGACCGCCACAGAAGTGCCCGGATAGCGCACATTCACGACATCAGTCAGACCCAGGTCTTCAAGGAGCGCCGTACCGACCAGCAGAGTGAATGGCTCACCACTGGCCCAACTGCACTTGGCGTCAGGTTTTTCACAGGTCTTTTTGAAGTCTTCAATGGAATTGATGTTGGTGCCACCCTTTACGACCACCCCTGTCGGACCTGATGCGAACAGGCTGACAGGTTTGAGGTGAGCAAGCGGATCTTCCCCATCGATTTTGTTGATGTACTTCAGTGCGGCGACTGCGGGAATGGTAATCAACAAGGTGTAGCCATCAGGCTTTTCCCGCGTGACGGCACGCGTGGCAATCATG
>JBAZPE010000251.1:0-4615 GCA_041648375.1 Burkholderiaceae bacterium
GTTGTGTTCATCCCGCTACTCGCCGGCATCATCGAGGCCGCCGTGCTGGCGCTGATGCGCGATGCCGCGTTCGACAGCCGCTACAACCCGGGGCTGCCCCCCGCCACGCGCACCGGCCTGCCCCATGTCCTGATTGCCATCGGCTGCGTGCTGGCAGGCGGGGTCATCGGGATGTTTGCCATTGCGATGGTGGTCATGCACGTCTATGAACGGATGGGCTGGCTCGACGGCATGGTGTATTGACCGATACTAGGGTATTGCCCTATGCGCCGCTTCCGTCTATACTGATCAAGTCTATATAAATCAAGGAGTTGTTCTGTGAACACCGATTGTGGCGAGTGTTGTAGTCGATCTCGCGTCGACCTCGCTGCCTGACAGGGCGTCCCCGCAGAAAACTCTTCTGCCGCACCCTGTTCTCAGCAGCAAGGTGCGGTTGTCGTTTTAACAAGCTCAAGTATGTGTTGAGCGTCTGAATGTGCCGTAATGGTGCCGTGGTCCATGCGTCTGTGGGCGCGCACGGTATGGCGGCGCAGCAGCAAGGCCAGGGCTCCTGGCACGACATCCCTCTACTCATCCCTCTTGCCGGCAGGTCTCTGCGCGCCTTGATGCGTGCGGATCAATCACTGTTTGCCGAATCCTCTGCACGTTGCAACAGGAGGTCGTATGCGTCTGTTTGAATTGTTTTTGCGCCGCGCAGGTGTCGATCGTGCGCAGGCCCCGGATCGTGGCCGTGCCGTGTCGCGTCTGACCGTCGAGTGCCCGCGGGACATGCTCGGCAGTGTACGCAAGCAGATCTGCCTGGATTTTCAGGCGGCCGGTCTGGACGTTTCGCAGGTTCAGGTTGGCGCCAGCGCCGATGCCGACATGGCGTCGGCCTGCATCACGGTCAATTGCGCGGCCGATAGCCGCAGCACGCTCATGGCGCAGGCGCGTCGCCTGAACGACAATCCGGCGGTGCATCGGGTTCGCTTCGGCCGCCGTGGGAAGGCTTCGGACGCCTAGTCTTTTCCGATACACTTTGCTCACCTGGCGGCGCGCGTTGCGCCGCTTTTTTTGCCTACCGGATCGTCGCCATGAATGTGCTGGCCTGGCTCGTGCCCTGGGAATTTTCGCCCACACTGTTGGCTGCATTCATCGTGGCCGCCTGGCTTTTCGTGCGGGGCGTGCGGGTGCATCGTGTCGCGATCGCCCGTCAGATCCTGTTCTGGTCCGGCATGGTGATCCTCTATCTGTCGCTGCACACGCATCTGGATTACTTCGCCGAACGAATGTTCTTCATCCATCGCATCCAGCATCTGGTGCTGCACCATCTGGGCCCCTTGTTGCTGATGGGTGCGTTTCCCGGTCAGGTCATGCGCGCCGGGCTGCCATTGCCCGCCCGAACGGCACTGGCGCGCTGGATCAAGACGCCAGCAGGACGAGGCTGTGTGGCCTTGCTCACCCACCGCATTCTGGTGCCCCTGCTGTTCGTTTTGCTGGTCGTCGTGTGGCTGATACCGGTGGTGCAGTTCTATTCCATGCTCGACTGGCGCCTGTACCGCATCATGAATTGGTCGGTCGTGATCAGCGGTTTCATGTACTGGAACCTCATCCTGGACCGGCGTCCCAGCCCGCCCGCTGCGATGACACCGGGCGGACGCGTGCTCTCGCCCATCCTCACCATGGTCCCGCAGATGGTGGCCGGTGCGGTCATCGCGTTCACCGAGCGCGACATCTATCCCTTGTTCGACCTGTGCGGCCGCGCCGTGGCCATGTCGGCCCAGACCGATCAGATGATAGGCGGGATCACGATGTGGATTCCCGCTGCGCTGGTCGAGGTCATCGGCCTGCTCATTGCACTGGGTACCCTCATGCGCCTGTCGGGGCAGGGCCGCTTGCGTGCGGGCGACCGGGCGGCGATCTTGCGGGCACGCCAGGACGCCGGCTGATCGTCAGGTGGTCTGAAGGGTCACGCCGTCGCGGGTAAGCGCGGCGCGCAGTTGCTGAGCAAAGGGCAGGGCATTGGGCTGATCGCCATGAATGCAGAGTGTATCGGCCCGAATGTCCACATCCAGCCCGCTGAGCGCCCGCACCTTGCCCTCGAAAATCATGCGCCTGACCTGCGCAATCGATGTTTCAACATCTTCGATCATGGCATGGGGCTGCGAGCGGGGTGTGAGCGTCCCGTCATCCTGATAGCTGCGATCGGCAAAGACCTCATATGCCACGGGCAGGCCTTTCTCCAGAGCGGCCTGCGTGAGGTTGGCATTGGCGACATACAGTTGCAGCGTGGGGTCGACATCATGGACCGCCTGCGCCACGGCCTGCGCCAGATCCAGCTTCCTGGCAGTCATGTTGTAGAGCGCACCATGCGGTTTGACATGATGCAGGCGTGTGTTGGACGCCTGAGCAAAGCCCAGCAGCGCTCCCACCTGGTAGATCACCAGGGCATAGATTTCTGTCGGGCTCATGATCATCTCTCGGCGACCGAAGCCCTGCAGGTCGGGCAGCCCCGGATGCGCACCGACGGCCACGCCGCGCTGGACGGCGGCACGCACGGTGGCGAGCATGACGTCGTGGTCCCCCCCGTGATAGCCGCAGGCGATGTTCGCCGAGGTGACGTGATCCAGAATGGCAAGATCGTTGCCCATGGTCCAGGCGCCGAAGCTCTCGCCCATGTCGCAATTCAAATCAATGGTAGGCATGCGTCATTCCTCGTGGCAGGTCAGTTCAGGGCACGTGCGGCATCCTGCCCGATGCGCACCATGCGATCTTCGCGCGCCAGGTAGGCCTGTTCGGCCTGCCGGTGCGAGACAGCGCAGAAACTCAGTGTGTCGCCCGGCAGCGCCTGTGCCAGACGGGTGAGGTCGGCGGTGATGACGTAGCCGATCTTTGGGTAGCCGCCTGCGGTCTGGCGGTCGGCCATCAGGATGATGGGGTTGCCATCGGGGGGCACCTGAATGGTTCCCACATTGACGGCTTCGGAAATCATTTCCAGGGGATCGCGCAGGGTCATCGTCGCGCCGGTGATGCGATAGCCCATGCGATCGGACTGATTCGATACCGAAAACGGGGTGGATAGCAGTTTGCCCCTGGCTGCAGGTTCGAATGCCCGCCATTGCGGACCGCGCATGATGCGCAAGGGCCCATCGGTCATGTCTTTTTCCAGCGCCACCATCGCGGCTGCGGTGATGGGCATGCCGCTCTGGATCAGCAGTTTTTCCAGCCCGAGGGTGGCGTGACCCGTGTCGCCGATCGGCACGCGGTCACCCGCACGCAGGGCACGTCCTTCCAGGCCACCAAATCCGCCACGCACGAAGGTGCTGCGGCTGCCCAGCACCGGTGGTGTGGCAATGCCGCCTCGGATGGCCACATAGAGGCGCGCACCGCGGCGTCGCTCGCGCACCTGCAGTGTCACCCCGCCACGCAGCACCACGGCGCAGTTCATCGGGACAGTCTGGCCGGCGGCTGTAATCAGAAAATCGGCGCCCGTGAACGCCACGATCGCATTCTTGGATAACTTGAACGTCGGGCCGGTGAGCGTGCACTCCAGGGTGGCGGCTTCAGGCGGATTGCCCACCAGCAGATTGCCGATACGATGAGCGTCTTCATCCATGGCGCCATTGACCGGCACGCCCAGGCGCTGCGAGCCATACCGGCCCAGGTCCTGAACGACGGAGAACATGCCGGGGCGTTCGATGTGCATGATATTCATGCGCGCGACTCCAGTTGGGCGTCGAATTCGGCTTCCGAGATGGCGACGAAGCGCACCCGATCGCCGATGTTCAACCGGGCGGGTGGGTCGCGCCGGATATCGAACAGGCTCCATGGGGTGCGCGCGATGAGGTTCCAGCCACCGGGCGACTCGGTCTGATAGACCGTGGATATGCCATTGGCAATCGCGACCGAGCCCGCAGGCACGGCTGTGCGCGGGCTCTTGCGCCTGGGCACCTGTAGTGAGGCATCGACCGGGCCGCAGAAAGGGTTGCCCGGTGCAAAAAAGAAGGTATAGATGACTTGCTCGCTTGCCGTATGGCGCGCAATGACTTCTTCGGGAAGCAGCTTGCAGCGGTCGGCGACCTCTTCGAGATCAGGGCCGAAGCGCCCGCCATAGCAGGCCGGCACTTCGACAAGCCGGCCCGTGGCGGCAGGCACAAACGTGCTTGCTGCCAAAGCGGCCTGCACCAGCGCTTTCATGCGCGTATAGGCCTGTGCGTTGCCGTCGCGCGGCAAGGCGCCGGGCAGATAATGCAGCGCCACGGTCGTGAAGGCCGGTACCACATCGATCACACCTGGCAGGGCTGCTGCATGCAGGCAGGCTGCGATGCGGTGAACCGTCATGCTGGTCTGCACACCTACACCGTCTTTCACCCGAACCAGCAGGCATCGGTCTCCGACGGGTTCGATGCGATAGGTGCCCGATGGTTCGGGCGCGTTGGCAAGTGTCATGCGGCTGGATTCCCCTTCGCGTCGTGTAGCGGCCTCTATGGGCACCCGTCACTATATATAGAAAAAGGCGATGCCGGGGCATCGCCTTTTCAAGTGCACACGGGCGTAGGCTGTGTGCGACAGTCCGCCGTGCCGAGGGTCAGGGAATCATGTTGTGATATTTACGGCCATAGGCAACCGTTGCCTC
>JBAZPE010000252.1:0-4609 GCA_041648375.1 Burkholderiaceae bacterium
GGGGGGGGGCGGGCCGCCCGGGGGGGGGGGGGGGGGGGGGGGGCCGCATGACAGGGTTCGCAGACCGGACACGCTAGAACCGGCAGAGCCGAAGCCCTCCCCGCCATGACCCACCCATTGAGGTATGCATCGCGATCTTTGCAGTATGCAAGATTAGGCTTCAGTTTGGCGCGAGAGCGGGCTGGAAAAAACAATTGGTCTGACAGGAGTTGATGCGTTCATCCGCCAGCGCCAGGTCAGATCGGACCACCGTCGTCCGTCACGCCCTCACCAAGCTGCGTTTGCGTATCAGATCGGAAGTCGCACAGGATGCGTTCTCCTTCGCTCGCCACCAGGGACATCGAGTTTGCGATCAGCCGCTGCAAGGCACCCATCCCATAACCGGAAACAAGCGGCTGCTCGTCGCCCGTATCGAACTCGACCGCGTTCTGCATGACACGCAACACGGTTGAACAGTCATGCGCCATGGACTGCGCAAGGCTGGCGTACTTCAGCAGCCTGTTCAGATCACTCCCGGGGTCTGCATCGAGCATCGCGTCAGTCACCACTCCCTGCGACTTTTCAAGGGGCGCGCGGTTGATCATGGCGCTCCCTCCGTCACCGTGATGCAAGCAATCAGTAGCGAGAGGGAGCGTCGAAGCAAGTTGTTGGTGCCCATGCAAACGAAAGCGGGCGATTGCTCGGCACGAGCGAAGTTGTTTGCCATGTGATGCTGATCTCAAGCGTGTCATCAATCTGCGTCTCGCCATGCGAGGCGACAGGCGTAGGCTGCGAAACCTGCCTTGATTGAACCGCACGCACAAAAGCCAGATGAAACCAGCCAGGCTATGTCCGCGCAATATCGATGTCGCTCAACGCTGCCACTACACCATGATCGACCGTGCGCTTGAGCAGGGCATAGCGATGTGCAACATCAGCCAGGTCCGCGGGGTTGCTGATGTCACGTTGCGCGTCCTCCCATGTCAGGTCGGCATGGTGCATCAGCACGGCTCGCCTGTCGCGGTCTGTCTCGCACGCGGCCACGCGTGTCAGCACCTCCAGAATCCGGATGATCACGTCAGTGCAGCCAGCGGCATTTTGTCGGATGGTGTGGAACATGACCTTGGTCAGGCTGCTATAGCGCATGTTCGGGACGACAAGCACCACGGCGCCATCGCGCACGTTAACGCCACTGGGCAGCCTTGAGCCGGCCAGGTCGCATAACGCGGTGCCAAGTTGGTTGATGGCGCTCATGGCCGTCTGAGGATCGTTGATGCCAGAAGAAAGCGCACGAACCGCCACTTCCACGAGTTGTCGAACGGCATGCTCGGCGTCTCCCGCGCAACCACGCGTGGTGCCCAGGGCCGTTGCACGCACGATGGCCTGTTCAGCATCTTCGACCGTAACGGTTATCACGGCAATGGGCGCACCGGGAAACACATAATCACCCCGGCGCACCAGCAGTCTGACCGCCGTGCCGTGCTCGGCTGCCCAGTCTGCCAGCCCGTCCTCATCGAGTTGCTGCAGATAACCTCGCCTGCTATCGCTAATGATGGTCGCTCCAGACCAAAAGGAGTCAGGGGGTGGTGTGATCTGCTCATCCTTGACGACTGTCGAATCGATGGCTACCCGAACGTCGGCACTGACCAATTCGATGACCGTATCCACATTGATGCGATTGGCCATGTGCGCGACGAAGTAAACCAGCGTCGCCACACATGCAAACGCCAGCAGGATACCGAAGCTCAAGGCCAGATGCGGTGTGAATGGCCCTTCTCCCTGGGTGCGTACACTGCGAAGTACCATCAGCGCGTAGGAAAAAGTCCCCAGAAATGCGCCCAACGTGACCTGCACACCCCGATCGCTGGTGAAGCTGCGAAGCAGGCGCGGACCCATCTGGCCGGCGGCCAGTGATAGCGCGGCGATGGTGATCGAGAACACCGTGCCCGCAACGCCAATGGTGGACGAGGCGATCGCACCCAACAGCGTGCGCGCCCCGGTGCCGCCACCGTTGTAGAACCAGTTTCTGGTGGTCAGCCACGCAGGCAGGTGGCCGCCGCGATCAAGATCGACCAGCACGATGGCCAGGGCAACACCGCCAAGCACCATCGCGCCCGGGACGAGCCAAAAGGTTTCGGAGAGTTGGCTGAGGAATTTTCGGAGGCGGGCTTTCATCCCGCCAGCATACTATCGACAGGCTATCTACAGCCCTAGATCACTCAGGCCAGGATGGTCGTCAGGCCGGCGACCCTGTGGCCAGTGAAATTTGCGATCGGCCTGGGCAATGGGCATTTCATTGATGCTGGCGTGCCGAAAGCGCATCAGGCCATCCTCGGCGAATTCCCAGTTTTCGTTGCCATAGGCGCGATACCACTGGCCACTGTCATCATGATATTCGTAGGCATACCGCACCGCGATGCGGTTGCCACCGAAGGCCCACAGTTCCTTGATGAGTCGATACTCGAGTTCACGATTCCACTTGCGCGTCAGAAACGCCGCGACCTCGTCGCGCCCATGCGCGAATTCCACACGGTTGCGCCATTTGGTGTCTTCGGTGTAGGCCAGAGCCACCTTTGCCGGATCACGCCCGTTCCAGCCGTCCTCGGCAAGTCGGACTTTTTCAATGGCGGACTGTTCGTTAAATGGGGGCAGTGGGGGACGGGACATGTTCTGCTTCTCCTGGCGTGCCAACGTGGGGCGGATCGATACACCTTACGCCCCCGGATAACAGGCGTCAAAATTTCGAAAGAATGCGCTATGCTCCAATTCGCCGTTTGCCGGATCGTCGCATCCCCAGAAGCTTGGCTTCAGGCTAGATACCGGCCCTGCGCAAACGTTGGCAGGCTGGCCAGCAGCGTTCAGATAAGAGGTGATTGCGGTGCAGAGCATGTTCATCAAACGGGCATCCGGCATGATTGCCCGCATGGGAATGATGGTGAGCCTTATGGTGATGTCGTCGCAAGGCTACACACAGCCCGCAGCTACTGCGCACGCCGCTGCGCCCGCCGCTGATTCCACGGTCAACGGGGCGAGCGCTGTCAGCCTGAATAACGGCGTGCGCTATCAGCCGCTTGCGCGCTGGGATGTGGACCGACTCAATCGCATTCTGACGATGGATACGCCCAAGTTCTCCGGCGTGTCGGCGACCTACACCCCCGCTCAGCATGCGGTGCGTCTGTATCGCGTCAGCTACCCGTCGGTTGTGCCCGAGCGTGGCAACTTGTCCACCGTAGCCACTGGGCTCGTCGCCATCCCGGAGAATCTGCAGGGCGCGCTGCCTCTGGTGTCCTACCAGCACGGTACGGTGTACGGCAAGCAGGAAGTGCCTTCATACCCGGAACAATCCCCCGAAACCCAGTTGATGATCGCGCAGTTTGCCGGTCAGGGGTATGTCTTGGTGGGCGCCGATTATTTCGGCTTGGGTGACTCCACGCAGCCTGAAGGCTACATGGTCAAAGCAAGTCATCAACAGGCGACTGCTGACATGCTGGTGGCTGCTCACGCGGTGCTGGCTGATCTCAAGCAGAAGACCGATACCTTGTTTCTGGCAGGCTGGTCACAAGGCGGCTTCGTGACGATGGCGCTGCTGGAAAAGCTGGAGCGCCAGGGCATCGCCGTACGGGCAACCGCTACGGCCAGCGCGCCGGTGGACGTGTTCATGGCGCTCAATGGTTTTCTGAATTTTCCCAGAAAGAATGATGCCAACTGGGTGAACAGCCTGTTCATTCTGTCGGCGTTTTCGTTCGAAAACTACTATGGCGTGCCAGGGTTGGCACGCTCGGTGATCAATCCCGCCTATTACGATGCTGCGCGCAAGGCCTACACACGTGAACCATTCAATGCCGTCGACATCCCGACGGATCTGCGCACGCTGATTCAGCCCGAGTACTTCGATCCGCAATTCTTCGCGGCCTCGGCTTATGGGCGGCTGGTCGCTGACACGCAGGCCTATCGTTGGGTGGTGAAGAGCCCGGTGCGCAACTATTACGGTGAAGCCGACGAAGCGATCAGTGTCGGCCTGGGCCAATTGGCCGCGACCTATCAGCATTCGATGGGCGCAGGAAACCCGCAGGTGCAGGCCGTGTCCACCGGGCAGACCAGCCATCGTGGCACTTTTGCACAAGCCGTGCCCCAATGGAAGGCGTGGTTCGACGCCAGTAGGTGAGGCTGGGTCAGTCTAGGGAAGTCCCTATCTGACCGCTTCCAGGCTTTTGGACATAATCAGGGGAGGGCGCGCTTCTCGCAGGCGTGCCAGTGTCTTGTGCCTCTTCCCCCCGTTTCTCTCCTGGACCTGCCATCATGAGTTTGACCCGACGCACGTTGCTCGCAACGCTGGCTGCTTTGCCCTTTGCCTCGCGCGCTGCCTTCGCGCAATCCAAATACCCCAATCGCCCCATTCGCTTGCTGGTGGGCTTCGCCCCAGGCGGGTTGACCGACATTGCAGCGCGTGCCCTGGCCATGCGCATGGGCCCCGCCATGAATGGCAGCGTCGTCGTGGAGAACCGCCCAGGCGGGCAGACCATCATTGCGACCACAGCCGCGGCTCGTGCCGAACCGGACGGCTATACGCTCACGTTTGCCGGCACCAATGGCATGATCCTCAACCCGCTGCTCTACAACAACCTGCCCT
>JBAZPE010000253.1:0-4601 GCA_041648375.1 Burkholderiaceae bacterium
CGTCGGCCTGGGCGTGCTCGATCTGCCGGATTCCAACCAGATCATGGACAGTCTGTGCGATTCCACCGCGTCCATCTACTTCGTGCCCGAATCGTCGCTATTTGAAGGTTTTTCGGTGGATAACACTGAAATCGCAGGCATTTCGTTGATGTCCCTGCACGAGACACAGATGCTGGGGCTGTCCAAGGCCCTGAAGCGACTGATGGATATCGTCGTCGCAGGCGCCATGGTGACCGTGCTATCGCCGATCATGCTATCTGCCGCCATTGCCGTGAAGCTGAGTTCACCCGGCCCCATCATTTTTCGACAGCAGCGCTACGGTGAAGACGGTGAGCGCATCAATGTCTACAAATTTCGTTCCATGCGTGTCCAGGAAATCCAGAATGGCGTCGTGGTGCAGGCCAGCAAGAACGATGACCGCGTGACACGCGTGGGCCGCTTCCTGCGTAAATCATCGATTGATGAGCTGCCGCAACTGTTCAACGTACTCAAGGGGACGATGAGCATTGTCGGGCCGCGTCCCCATGCTGCCGAGCACAACGAGCTGTATCGCCGTCAGATCAAGGGCTACATGTTGCGTCACACGGTCAAGCCGGGCATCACAGGCTGGGCGCAGGTCAACGGCTTGCGCGGCGAAACCGACACGCTGGAGAAGATGGAAAGACGTGCCGAGTTCGACCGTTATTACATTCGCAACTGGTCGCTCTGGCTGGACATCACCATCCTGTTCAGAACCGCTTTGCTGGTCATCAGGGACAAGAATGCCTATTGACCCCCAGGTCGATTCGCAAGTGGGGCGGGCCATCGCTGGTGATACCGGCAGGGAAGCCAATCCAGCCGATACCACCAACCCGACTGATATCGCCCAGACAGCCGATTCAACTGATACGGCCAGGACTGCCAATTCGGCAAGTACCACCGCGAGTCGCACCGCCGCGACTGATCAGCGCGAGCACCTCACCCGCACGATGCTGAAGATAGACGGCATTCCCTCGGGCACCCAGCTCACCATCCATGAAGGTCTGGCCAGCGCGCGCGAGCGCTGGGCCGATGCGCTCGCCCATGGCGTGGCCTATGGGTTCCAGACGTTCGAATGGGCCGATGCCTGGCAGCGCACGATCGGGCAGGCCGAAGGCGTGCGCGCCCTGGTGGCTGATCTGCGCGATGGTGCTGGCCGCACCGTCATGCTGTGGCCGTTGGCCATTCATCGGGAAGGGCGGCTGCGCGTGTTGCGTTTTCTCGGGGGCGTGGTGACGGACTACAACGCGCCCATCATCGACCCGCAGTTCGTAACGCACTTGGCACCCGGTGCGATCGACAGGCTGTGGGACGCCGTGCTCAAGGCGTTGCCACGGGTGGATCTGGTGTGGCTGCGACGCATGCCGGCCGTGATTGAAGGCGTCGTCAATCCGATGACACAGCTGGCGCAGTCACGTCATACCGAGAACGCCTACGCCGCCACCTTGCCAGACACTGCGGAAGCCTTCAAGGCGTCGCGCTCCCCTAAACATTTCGCCGATGCCAGACGTCAATTGCGTCGCCTGAACGAGATTGCGCCGGTCGTCATGATCGAACGCGCATCGGGTGATCAGGCCACCGAACTGACGGCCGTCATGGCGGTCCAGAAATCGCGGCGCTGGCACGAGAGCAATGGGCGAGACCTGTTTGCCGAGCCGGGTTACCTCGAGTTCTATCAGTCGCTGGCGGCAGGTCCTCAGGCTTGGTCGGATACCGCCGTTTGTGGGCTGCAGGTCGGTCAGACCACCGTGGCGACCCACTGGGGCATCATTTTCCGTGGCCGTCACTACTGGTTGATGCCGGGGTACGAGGCAGGCGAGTGGGGTAAATTTTCCAGCGGGCGCCTGTTGATGCAGCACATGATCGACTGGAGCATCGCCCAGGGCCTGACGGTGTTCGATTTGACCGTGGGTGACGAGGATTACAAAAAAGCCTGGGCCGACCACACGCTCGATCTGCACGAATGGGTCTCGCCGCGCACGCCTGCCGGGTGGGTGCCGGTGCTCAAGCGTCGCGCTCGCGACTGGGCCCGTACGCAGCCGGCGCTGGTGAACCTGGTTCGACGCCTGCGTCGCACGCCCTAGCGCGGCAGGTCGGCGGTCATCATGCCTGTAGTCGAGCGATCAGCCCAAGGAATCGATGGCTTGTTGTACCGTCAATACCTCGCAGCCCAGGGCCTTGGCCTGGGTCACCATGGCATCAAGCGTGGCGGGCGAACAGCCATACGGGCCGAAGTCATCAGCCACTTCGTGCGTGTTCACGATCAGCCAGCCACCTTGTGCCGTCTCGGCCAGGGCGGCCTGCCATTGATCGTCGGCCAGCGTGCTGCCGTACAGCCGATAGCTGCCCAGCATGGACAGATCCACGTCGCCGCGGTGCAGCCCATTGCCGGTGATGCGCGAGGAACGAAAGCGGGGTCCACACACTCGCTTGGCACCAAAACTGTAAGCCCCAAACGGATACGCAAAATTCAGGCGGCTGGTATCCACGCCGAACCGTTGCAGGAATGCAGCGTTGCGATCCAGTTCGGCACGCAGGGCGTCGGACGACACCCGATCGTAACGCTGGTGCGAAAACCCATGACAGGCCAGTTCGTGCCCGGCCTGGTGCAAGGCCTTCAGATGGGCGGCACTATGGCAGGGGCGGCCCTCTTCGATGCGATCGGTCAGGCCACCGGCGATATAAAAGGTGCCACGCGCGCCATGGCGCGCCAGAATCGCGGCACCTTCCTCGCAGGCCGACACCGGCGCGTCGTCGAAGGTGAAGCTCACCACGCGCGCCCCGGGCTTGAGCGTGATGGGTTTGCGCAAGGCCATGCCGGCAAGTTTGCGGCTGACTCGCATGCCAAAATCGGCCATGCTTTTTCTCCACGATATCAGTATCGTTCGATTATGCCCCGGCTTGGGGCGACTGACACCGGCCTGTTGCGCCTTGGGTGAAATCCGTTGACCAGACATCCACAAAACTACCTCCCTGCGTTAGATGGCATGCGTGCGCTGTCGATCCTGTTGGTATTTGTCTCCCATGCATGGCTGGGTCATATCGTGCCCGGCGGGCTGGGCGTCACGGTGTTTTTCTTCATCAGCGGTTTCATCATCACACGTCTGATGCTGGCCGAATACAAGCGCGAAGATGCCATCGACATCCGCGCTTTTTATGTGCGCCGCTTTTTCCGTCTGACACCTGCGCTGGTGGTCTACGTCGTGTTTTGTTTGCTGGCGATGTGGGTGGTCGGGGCACGCGTGCGGGGCATCGAACTGGCCGCAGTGTTCTTCTACTTTGCCAACTTCTACGAGATTTTTGTCGGGTTTGGTGTGGGTGAGCCGCTCTATCCGCTGGGCATTACCTGGTCGTTGGCGGTGGAAGAACACTATTACTTTGTCTATCCCTTGCTGTTCACGCTGCTGGCCGCCCACACGCGACGGTTCCTGTCTGTGCTGATCGTGACCTGCGTGCTGGTGCTGTGCTGGCGTATCTACCTGGATGTGATCGTCGGCCTGGATCCCCTGCATGCCGATCGCATCTACAAAGGCACCGACACACGCTTCGATTCGATTCTGTACGGTGCGATCTTCGCCTTGCTGCTGGACCGCGTGCCGCGCGCCGCCGCCTTTCTGGCGCGACCCGCCGTGTTCTTTGCTGGCCTGGCGTTGCTGCTGATCACCTTGCTGGTGCGCCACCCCGTGTTTCAGGAAACCATTCGTTATTCGCTGCAGGGCATCGCGATCATGGCCATGACTTCCGTCGCGGTGTTCAGGCCTGGCATTATTCAACGGCTGCTATCTGCACCGCTGCTGACCTACATCGGCAGGATCAGCTACTCGCTTTATCTGTATCACTGGTTGGTGCTGGGCCTGGTCAATCATTATCTGGCTGACCAGAGCTATGTGCTGCGATTCCTGGTGCTGGCGGTCGTCTCGGTCGCGGCATCACACCTGTCCTATCATTTCGTGGAAATCCCGGGCCAGCAACTGCGCACGCGATTCATGTCCTGGACCAAACGACCCGCCTGACACGTCGCGTTTAGAGGTCGCACCCGCGCTCAGTTGTCGCAGTACGACGCTTCCACGTACTTCGGCGGTTCGCATTCCGGGTTCCACAGCAGCCGTGCAGCGCGCCCGTTGTTGTCGAACGAAAACACCACACCCAAACGTGCGACGTTCTGCCGATAACTCGCGCTTTCGTTGCGACCGTTCGTGCGATCGTGATAGCCGTCCAGCACCACCAGCACATTGTCGCGGGCGGCCCACTCCACGCGAATGCCGGTGCGGTACAGGCGCGCGCTATCGGCCACAGCCCCTGCAATGGGCGTGTCTTTCTGGTTCTCGGCCACCATGTTGAACGAGAAGCGTGTCTTGTCCGTCATCTTGTAGCGAAACGATCCGCGTATGCCGGTGACGGTGGAGTAAAGCGTCGTGGGGCTGTCATCATTGGCATAGGGCCGGCGCCACATGTTCAGGTCGAAGCGCGTCTTGGCCGAGTAGTCCCAGCCCGCTTTCACGTCAAGCGTCAGCAGGCGTTCGTCACGTTCCGCCAGTTTGCTGTAATCACGTTGCAGGTAGCCAATGCGAGCCCCGAAGGTG
>JBAZPE010000254.1:0-4588 GCA_041648375.1 Burkholderiaceae bacterium
TTGATCATCAATCTGCTGCAAGCCTGGCAGGCAAAACGCTCTGGGAGACTGGCATGACGCCACAGCCGCGCCGTCCCAACCATCTGGACGAATCCCGCTGGGTGCGTTGGATGCTCATCACGCTCGCCCTGCTGTTTCTTGGCATATTTCTGTTGATGCCTGTCGTCCTGGTCTTTACGGAGGCCTTGCGCAAAGGATGGGCCTTGTATGTCACTGCCATCACCGAGTCGGACGCCATGTCGGCGATCAGGTTGACCTTGCTGGTCGCCGCGATTGCCTTGCCGGTAAATGTGCTGTTTGGCATTGCCGCGGCATGGGCCATCACCAAGTTCCAGTTCCGAGGCAAGCAATTCCTGATCACATTGATCGATCTTCCGTTCTCGGTCTCGCCCGTGGTGGCTGGCCTGGTGTTCGTGCTGTTATTCGGCTCCCAGGGCTGGTTTGGCCCATGGCTGCAGGCGCATGACATCAAGATCGTCTACGCCGTGCCCGGGGTGATCGTGGCGACCTTGTTCGTCACGTTCCCGTTCGTGGCCCGCGAGCTGATTCCTTTGATGCAGGCCCAGGGTACTGAAGAAGAGCAGGCTGCACTCACGTTGGGTGCGAGCGGCTGGAAGCTGTTTCTGCGGGTGACCTTGCCCAACATAAAGTGGGGGTTGCTCTATGGGGCTATTCTGGCCAACGCCCGCGCCATGGGCGAGTTTGGTGCGGTCGCCGTGGTCTCTGGCGGTGTGCGCGGGCTCACCAACACCATGACGCTGCATACCGAAATTCTGTACAACGAATACATGTTTACAGCGTCATTCGCGGTCGCTTCCCTGCTGGCGCTTTTGGCGCTGCTGACGCTGGTCGCCAAAAGTTTGGTTCAATGGCGTCACGCCCATATATCGGGCGACACCGTCCCGGCCCCCCATTCTCACGCCGCGCCTCTTGTGCATGCGGCGGCATAACGGAATTCAACATGAGCATTGAAGTCAGGAATCTATCAAAGCAGTTCGGTAACTTCCGGGCACTGAACGACGTGTCGCTGCATATCGAGACAGGCGAGCTTGTTGCGTTGCTGGGTCCATCAGGTTGCGGCAAAACATCGTTGCTGCGCATTATCGCGGGGCTGGAAACGCCTGATCAAGGCAGTGTCTGGTTCAGCGGGTCCGAGGCCACCGACGTCGACGTGCGCAAGCGCCAGGTAGGTTTCGTGTTTCAGCACTACGCGCTTTTCAAACACATGACTGTGTTCGAGAACGTGGCGTTCGGGCTGCGTGTCAAGCATCGTTCTGAGCGTCCGTCCGAAGACAAGATAAAAAGCAAAGTGCACGAGCTGCTTGGATTGGTACAGCTCGATTGGCTGGCCGATCGTTATCCTTCGCAGCTATCGGGCGGGCAGCGCCAGCGCATCGCATTGGCGCGCGCACTGGCCGTCGAGCCCCGCGTATTGCTGCTGGATGAACCGTTTGGCGCACTCGATGCCAAGGTTCGCAAGGAATTGCGCCGCTGGCTGCGGCGTCTGCATGACGATTTGAACGTCGCCAGCGTGTTTGTTACCCATGACCAGGAAGAGGCGCTCGAAGTAGCCGACCGGGTGGTGCTCATGAATGCTGGCAGAATCGAGCAGGTGGGTACCCCACGCGAAGTCTGGGAGCATCCAGCAACCCCGTTTGTCTATGGCTTTCTGGGCGACGTCAATCAATTCGAAGGCCATGCCGACAACGGTGTATGGCGCAATCACGGCTTGTCTCTGCCTGCGCCAGAATTCGCAGGGCCGCAATCCCGTCGCGCGTTGGCCTATGTCCGTCCGCACGAATTCGACATCGAGAAGTATTCCCCATCGGCCAGCGGGCTGGCGGTGCGCCTCAATCATGCGTATCTGGCCGGACCCAGCGCCTTTCTCGAACTCACACTTGCCGACTCGGACAAACTCATCGAGGTCGAATTGCCGGAACACGTGTATCGCGCGCTCGATCCGACGGCAGGTGACACGCTGGTGGTTCGCCCACGCAATGCCCGGATCTTTGCCGCACCCGAGGTCGCGTAATCGTTCTGCACTCCCAAAGCTGCTCATGACCCTTCTCGATTCCGCCCGCTCGCCACGAACTGATGCTTCAGCACTTCCCGCCGAGACTGCTGCGCGCTGGCACGTCTTGCAGTCGTGCCTGGTGGTGATCGCACGCCAGTATCCGGATGCCGCGTTTGCGAGTTCGCTGGGGGCAGAAGATATGGTGCTGACCCATGCCATTTGGGTTGCGGATCTGCCCATCACCGTGTTCACGTTGGATACGGGAAGACTGCATGCTCGCACGCAGGCGATGATCGAGACTGTCGGTCAACACTACGGTCGTTCGCTTGAGGTGTACAGGCCCGACGCGCAGCAGGTCACCGATCACGTGGCCGAGCACGGAGCGTATGCGTTCTATGAGAGCGTGGCGCTGCGTAAGGCGTGTTGCGCGATTCGCAAGGTCGATCCCTTGAGGCGAGCGCTGGCAGGCCGTGGTGCCTGGTTGACCGGGCAGCGACGCGATCAGTCGGCCACCCGGGGCGATCTGCCCGAACATGAACATGACCCCGTGTTCGGCCTGTACAAATTCAATCCTCTGGCGCAGTGGTCCAACACCGATGTCTGGTCCGTTATCGAGCACCTTGACATTCCCTACAACCCGCTGCATGACGAGGGCTATCCCTCGATCGGATGTGAACCCTGTACGCGCGCTGTACGCGAGGGCGAGGACATCCGTGCCGGACGATGGTGGTGGGAGTCGGCAGACGCCAAAGAATGTGGTCTGCACGCAGGTAACGCGCGCAGCATTCCCGTTCCACTGCGCAAGCGCTGAAATCGCTGATGGGCAAAGTGCATTTTCTTGTTCGAGGTCTCCATGACAACCGTTTTGACGCGCACGCATCTGGATTCGCTGGAAGCCGAGGCGATTTATATTCTGCGAGAAGTTGCTGCGGAATCCGCACGTCCCGTGCTGCTGTTTTCAGGTGGCAAGGATTCCTGCGTGCTGCTCAGGCTGGCGGAAAAGGCTTTCCGTCCGGGTCGATTCCCTTTTCCATTGATGCACATCGACACCGGGCACAATTTCGATGAGGTCATTGTGTTTCGCGACCAGCGGGTTGCCCAGCTGGGTGAGCGTCTGATTGTTCACAGTGTTGAGGATTCGATTGCACGGGGCAGTGTCGTGCTGCGTGCCGAAGGCGATTCACGCAATGCTGCGCAGGCGGTGACTTTGCTCGAGGCCATCGAGGCCCACGGGTTTGATGCGTGCATCGGTGGCGCGCGTCGAGATGAAGAAAAGGCGCGGGCGAAAGAGCGTATTTTTTCGTTTCGTGACGAGTTCGGGCAGTGGGACCCCAAGGCGCAACGGCCAGAGCTGTGGAACGTGTTCAATACGCAGGTCCATGCCGGTCAGAACATGCGCGTCTTTCCGATATCGAACTGGACCGAGATGGATGTGTGGCAGTACATCCAGCGAGAGAACATTGCACTGCCGTCAATCTACTACGCGCACGAGCGACGCGTCGTGCGCCGACGGGGACTGCTGGTTCCGGTGACACCGTTGACCCCGCCGGCTGCAGGCGAAGAGGTCGAAAGCCTGATGGTGCGTTTTCGCACCGTAGGTGATATTTCGTGCACCTGCCCAGTGGCCTCAGACGCGTCAGATCCCTACGCCATCATTGCCGAGACGGCGGTGAGCACCATCACCGAGCGCGGCGCGACGCGCATGGATGATCAGACTTCGGAAGCGTCCATGGAAAAGCGCAAGCGTGAAGGCTACTTCTAAATCACCCCAGGCTCATTATGAATGCTCTGAATGAATCCTTTCTTTCCGGTGCGCAGTCCGATGTGCTGCGTCTGATCACGGCAGGTTCGGTCGACGATGGAAAATCCACGTTGATCGGTCGTCTGCTCTATGACAGCAAAGGGGTCTTTGCCGACCAGCTTGAGGCCATTTCGCGTGCCAAATACAAACGTGTGCCAGAGGGTGAAATCGACTTTGCCCTGTTGACCGACGGGCTGGAGGCCGAGCGCGAGCAAGGCATTACGATCGACGTCGCTTATCGATATTTTTCGACGCCGACGCGAAAGTTCATCGTCGCCGATGCACCGGGGCATGAGCAATACACGCGGAATATGGTGACAGGCGCGTCCACCGCTGAAGTGGCCGTGATTCTAATCGATGCAACCCGCGTTGAAAAAGGGGTGTTGCTGGCGCAGACCCGCCGTCATAGCACCATTGCCAAATTGCTGGGTATTCGCCACATCGTGGTGGCGGTCAACAAGATGGACCTCGTTGACTGGGACGAGACACTGTTCGAGCAGATTCGCACGTCGTATGCGGTGCTGGCGGATCATCTTGGCATCACTGATTTTCACATCCTGCCGCTATCGGCGCTCAATGGCGACAACGTCGTTGTACCTTCCGAAAACGCTTCCTGGTATCGCGGACCCACCCTGCTTGCCTGGCTCGAAGGCCTGGATGTGTCGCACGATCGCACCGTACAGCCGCTGCGCTTCCCTGTGCAATGGGTATTGCGTCACGGTGGTGATCAGGCAGATGATTTTCGGGGCTACGCCGGCCGCGTGGTGAGCGGA
>JBAZPE010000255.1:0-4588 GCA_041648375.1 Burkholderiaceae bacterium
ACCCACGACCGGCTTCTCCGGACGCAGGCAAGGCACGGCCTGACGTTGCATGTTGGCACCCATCAGTGCACGGTTTGCGTCGTCATGCTCCAGGAACGGAATCAACGATGCAGCCACCGACACGATTTGCGAAGGCGCAACGTCCATGTAGTGAACGTTGGCGTTTGCCGTCAGCATGGTTTCGCCCGCTTCACGACAAGCCACGAGATCATCGGTGAAACGGCCTTCTTCATCCAGCGCGGCGTTAGCCTGCGCAATGATGTAGTGGCTTTCTTCAATCGCTGACAGATACTCGATCTGGTCGCTCACACGGCCGTCGATCACCTTGCGATACGGCGTTTCGAGGAAACCGTATTCGTTCAGGCGGGCATACAGCGCCATCGAGTTGATCAGACCGATGTTCGGGCCTTCCGGCGTTTCGATCGGGCAGACACGACCGTAGTGCGTGGGATGCACGTCACGAACTTCGAAGCCTGCACGCTCACGCGTCAAACCACCCGGTCCGAGTGCGGAGACACGACGCTTGTGCGTGATTTCCGACAGCGGATTGGTTTGATCCATGAACTGGGACAACTGGCTCGAACCGAAGAATTCCTTGATGGCGGCCGAAATCGGCTTGGAATTGATCAGATCGTGCGGCATCAGGTTTTCCGTCTCGGCCTGGCCCAGACGTTCCTTGACGGCACGCTCGACACGCACCAGACCCGCACGGAACTGGTTCTCGGCCAGTTCGCCAACACAGCGCACACGACGGTTGCCCAAGTGATCGATGTCATCGATCTGGCCACGGCCGTTACGCAGTTCAACCAGCACCTTGATCGTTTCGAGGATGTCCTCGTTGGTCAGGGTCATCGCGCCTTCGGTCGAATCGGTGCGCAGCAGACGGCTGTTGACCTTCATGCGGCCAACACGCGACAGATCGTAGGTGTCTTCGCTGTAGAACAGACGCTGGAACAGCGCTTCGACGGCTTCCTCGGTGGGCGGCTCGCCGGGACGCATCATGCGGTAGATGGCAACACGGGCAGACAACTGGTCTGCGGTTTCATCAGTACGCAGCGTTTGCGAAATGTAGTTACCGCGGTCCAGATCGTTCGTGTAGAGGGCCTGGATTTCGCGAACGCCCGATGTGCGCAGCGCGGCGAGAACCGACTCCGTCACTTCTTCGTTGGCGATGGCGATGACTTCACCCGTTTCCGGATCGACGATATTCTTGGCCAGCACGCGGCCGATCAGGAAGTCTTCGGGCACGGAAATGCGCTCGATGCCGGAGGCAGCGAGGTCACGCAGATGCTTGGCGTTGATGCGCTTGTCTTTCTCGACGATCACCTTGCCGGCGCGGTCGGAGATATCGAAGCGGGCCATTTCGCCTTTCCAGCGTTCGGCCACGAATTCCATCATTGCGCCCTCTTCCTTGATCTCGAACGTGTCGAATTCAAAGAAGTGCGCCAGGATGGCTTCAGGCGTCATGCCGATGGCCTTGAGCAGGATCGACACGGGCATCTTGCGACGACGGTCGACACGGAAGAACAGGACGTCCTTCGGATCGAACTCGAAGTCCAGCCACGAACCGCGGTAAGGAATCACGCGGGCCGAGAACAGCAGTTTGCCCGAGCTGTGCGTTTTGCCGCGATCGTGTTCGAAGAACACGCCGGGCGAACGGTGCAGCTGCGACACGATGACGCGCTCGGTGCCGTTGATGACGAACGAACCGGTGGTCGTCATGAGCGGAATTTCGCCCATGTAGACTTCCTGTTCTTTCACTTCCTTGACGGTCGGCTTGCTGACTTCGCGATCCAGCAGAACCAGACGGACCTTGGCGCGCAGCGGCGACGCATAGGTCAGACCGCGTTGCTGGCATTCCTTAACGTCGAACACCGGTTCGCCAAGCACGTAGCTGACGAACTCCAAGCGTGCCATCCCGTTATGGCTGGAAATGGGGAAAATGGAGGAAAATGCCGCTTGCAGACCATCACTTTCACGCTGCGACGGTGCTGTGTCGGCTTGCAGAAAAGTGAGGTATGACTGAAGCTGTGTTGCCAAAAGGAAGGGAACGTCCTGGACGTCTTCGCGTTTTGCAAAGCTTTTGCGGATGCGCTTTTTTTCGGTGTACGAGTAAGGCATGAGCACTCCGACTCGAGGTTACATAGGCCGTCAACCACGGCCTGGGGGTGATACGACTCCAGGAAATCCCTCTGGGACCGGACCTGAATTCCGTACTGCCCAGAGGGCTTTCCTGGAAACGCAAAAGCCCGGGGACGGCTTATAGCGCTATCCCCGGGCAGTCGACACAAGGTCTTACTTGATTTCGACCTTGGCGCCGGCTTCTTCCAGCTTCTTCTTAGCGGCTTCGGCGTCAGCCTTGGGCGCTGCTTCCTTCACGGCCTTGGGAGCACCGTCAACCAGGTCCTTGGCTTCTTTCAGGCCCAGACCGGTCAGTTCGCGAACGACCTTGATGACGCTGACCTTGTTGGCGCCAGCTTCGAGCAGCATGACGTCAAATTCGGTCTTTTCTTCAACGGCTGCAGCAGCAGCACCAGCGGCGGGAGCAGCGGCCACAGCAGCAGCAGCGGCGGACACGCCAAACTTCTCTTCCATTTCCTTGATCAGCTCGGACAACTCGAGCACGGTCATGCCAGCGATGGCGTCAAGGATTTCAGCTTTATTCAGTGCCATTTTCAAAGAACTCCAAAATTATGTTTAATGCCAGGATTGAATGTCGCTTGTGTCGTACAGCGAAGTCCACAGAAAGGGCGTATTACGCCGCTTCCTTCTGGTCGCGAACGGCTGCGAGGCCGCGCACGAACTTGGTCGGAACTTCGTTGAGCGTACGCACGAACTGCGCGATCGGGGCTTGCATGGTGCCCAGCAATTTCGACAACAACTCGTCGCGCGAGGGCATGGTGGCCAAAGCCTTCACACCGTCTACGGTCAGCAGGTTGTTGGGCAGTGCCCCGCCCTTGATGACCAGCTTTTCGTTGGTTTTGCCGAAATCGGCGATTGCCTTGGCGGCCGCTACCGGGTCAGTGCTGATACCATAGATCAGCGGACCGGTGAGCTGTTCGGACAGACCCTCGAAAGGGGTGCCAGCAACAGCGCGACGAGCCAGCGAGTTCTTGAGAACGCGCAGGTAAACGCCCGATTCACGCGCAGTTTTGCGCAGTACGGTGACAGAGGCAACGTCCAAACCACGATACTCGGCGATAATGATCGATTGTGCCTTGGCAACTTGTGCCGAGACTTCTTCAATCACGACCGCTTTCTCTTTACGATTGAGACTCACGGTTGAACACTCCATCAAAAGATGCGCCGGGAGGACCCCATTGCATCAACCGAATTGCGGCGACCTGGTCGAGTTCTTCGTTTAAAGAATTCTTCCATGGGCGCCGTCTACGCTGGATCCAGGCAATACGGCCCTGGTATTAAGCGTTATGCCCTCGATGCACTTGCATGCACCGATCTCATGTTGCTCCAACGGTCTTTGACAGCAATGTCCGGCGGGATGCCGAACACGGCCCAAAGTTCTGTTAAAAACACCCTGCCCCTTGCGGGATCAGGCTGTCAGTGAAGCGATTTCCACACGCGCACCGCCGCCCATCGTGGACGAGACGGCAACCTTGCGCAGATAGACACCCTTGGCAGCCGAAGGACGCGCTTTTTGCAGCGCATCGACCAGAGCCGACAGGTTCGATTGCAGTTGTTCGACGCCAAACGAGGCGCGACCAATGGTGGCGTGGATGATACCGGCCTTGTCGGTACGGTATTGCACCTGACCAGCCTTGGCGTTCTTCACGGCCGTGGCAACGTCGGGGGTCACGGTGCCAACCTTCGGGTTGGGCATCAAACCGCGGGGACCCAGGATCTGACCCAGGGCACCGACCACACGCATCGTGTCAGGCGACGCGATGACGATGTCGAAATCCATGTTGCCAGCCTTGATGGCTTCGGCCAGGTCTTCCAGGCCGACGATATCGGCGCCAGCAGCCTTGGCGGCTTCAGCTTTCTCGCCTTGGGCGAACACGGCGACACGCACCGATTTGCCGGTACCGGCAGGCAAGACCACCGAACCGCGGACCAGTTGATCCGACTTCTTTGGGTCAATACCCAACTGCACGGCGACGTCGACGGACTCGTCGAACTTGGCCGTTGCAGTTTCCTTGATCAGGGTCAGGGCTTCGACGACGGGGTAGAGCTTCGTGCGGTCGATTTTTTCATTCAGCGCGGCGGCGCGCTTGGACAATTTAGCCATTTTTATACTCCCTCAACCGTGATGCCCATGCTGCGGGCGCTACCGGCGATCGTGCGAACACGAGCGTCCAGATCACCAGCAGTCAGATCCGGCTCTTTGGTTTTCGCAATTTCTTCAGCTTGAGCGCGCGTCAAGGTGCCGACTTTGGTGGTGTGCGGTGTGGGCGAACCCTTTTGCACGCCAGCAGCCTTCTTGATGAGGACCGTCGCAGGCGGGGTCTTCATGATGAAGGTGAAGCTCTTGTCGGCAAATGCCGTGATCACCACGGGAATCGGCAGACCGGGCTCCAGGCCCTGGGTCTTGGCGTTGAACGCCTTGCAGAATTCCATGATGTTCAGGCCG
>JBAZPE010000256.1:0-4583 GCA_041648375.1 Burkholderiaceae bacterium
TCACATACTTGCGCGTAGGTTGGCTGTTCGACATGCCCACCGGTGTAGCCCGACTGAATAGCCGTCACGCCGGCAAGCTTGGAGAACACGGCTTCAACGCACCAGAAGCAGCCACCACCCAATACGATCGTCTGGGTGGTCGGGCTTTGTGAGGTACCTGCAATTGCACTTTGTTCGGTCATGGATCTGCTGCTCCTGAAATCAAGGTAGGGGAAATCGGCAAGGCGCCCTACTTCCGTCTCCCCCTTATGGTGGGGGAGCTACCGGTAAAGACAATATCCAATTTGCAAGCGCGACGGCCTCGTCGTGGGACACCTGGGGCTGCGCAGGCATGGGAACCGCCCCCCATCGTCCACGCCCACCGCGACGAATCGTCTCGGCCAGGTAGTCCGTCAGGCCTGATGCTGTACCGTAGCGCGCCGCAACACTGGCCAACGGCGGGCCTACCCGCCGCGAGTCGACCTGATGGCAAGCCATGCAATTCTTCTGTTTCGCAAGTGCCAGGCCCGCTTCGAGTGTCATCGCTGGCGGCTTGACGGCCGCCTCGCCGGGCTGCGCAGCGGACAGCTCCGCCGGCTGCGTCTGCAATGGCTTGGACGGTTGCTCCCCCGACGGGGCGGCCGCCTGGGAAGACATCGCCAGCCCAAGCAGCAAGGACCAGACTGGCAGAAAGATCCAGGCGCGCGCGACACGGACGGGCACTTGTGCAGGGCGGGCTGCCTCAGCCCGCAAGTGATTACTCGTCAAACGCATCGGTCACGGCACCTCGGCTGGCAGTGCTCGCCAGCTTTCCAAATTTGGCCAACACGCCACGCGTATAACGGGGTTTGCGCGCGGTCCACGCAGCGCTACGACGCGCGAGCTCTTCGTCTGTGACGTTGAGCTGAAGCAGTTGTTTGTGAGCATCGATGGTAATGGAGTCACCCTCAATGATCATGGCGATCGGTCCACCCACGAAGGCTTCAGGCGCCACGTGCCCCACCACCATGCCCCAGGTACCACCGGAGAAACGCCCGTCAGTAATCAGGCCCACGCTATCGCCCAATCCCTGGCCGATGAGCGCAGAGGTCGGCGCCAGCATTTCGCGCATGCCCGGTCCGCCCTTGGGGCCTTCGTAGCGAATGACCAGTACGTCGCCAGGCTTGATTTCACGTTGCATGATGGCGGCCATGGCGTCGTCTTCCGAGTCGAAGACGCGTGCTGGACCGGTGATCACAGGATTTTTCAGACCTGTGATTTTCGCCACGCAGCCTTCTGGCGACAGGTTGCCCTTGAGGATGGCGAGATGGCCTTCTTTGTACAGCGCCCGCTCGATGGGCATGATGACCTGTTGATCGGCCCTTGGCTGATCAGGGACGTCGGCCAAGGTTTCTGCAATCGTCTTGCCTGTGATGGTGATGCAGTCGCCATGCAACAGACCCGCGTTGAGCAGGATCTTCATGACTTGCGGTATGCCGCCTGCGGCATGCAGGTTGGTGGCCACATACTCCCCTGAAGGTTTGAGGTTGCACAGTACCGGCACGCGCCTGCGAATGCGTTCGAAGTCGTCGATGGTCCAAGGCACCTCTGCCGCGTGGGCAATGGCCAGAAAGTGCAGGACGGCGTTGGTGGAACCACCGGTCGCCATAATCACGGCGACCGCATTTTCCAGCGATTTGCGTGTGATGATGTCGCGCGGCTTGAGATTGTTTTTGACGGCTTCGACCAGCACACGCGCGGACTCTGCCGCCGAAACGACTTTTTCGTCGTCTTCGTTTGCCATGGTGCTGGAGTAGGGCAATGCCATGCCAATCGCTTCGAAAGCCGAACTCATCGTGTTGGCGGTATACATACCGCCGCAGGAACCGGAGCCCGGAATGGCGCGCTGCTCGATTTCCTTGAAATCGCTTTCCGACAGCCGACCCATCGTGAATTCGCCCACGGCCTCGAAGACCGAGACGATATTGAGGTCTCGACCCTTGAAGGTGCCGGGCTTGATCGTTCCACCGTAGACATAGATGCCGGGCACGTTGGCACGCGCGAGGGCGATCAGGCCGCCTGGCATGTTTTTGTCGCAACCACCGATGACGACCACGCCATCCATCCATTGACCCTGGACGGCGGTTTCGATGCAGTCGGCGATGACCTCACGCGACACCAGCGAATATTTCATGCCTTCCGTACCCATGGACATACCATCGGAAACGGTGGGCGTGCCGAATACCTGGGGATTCGCGCCGGCGTCTCGCACGGCGTCAATGGCCGCATCGGCCAGACGCTGCAGACCACTATTACAGGGGGTGATGGTGGAGTGGCCGTTGGCAATGCCGATCATGGGATTGCTGAAGTCGGCCTCCTTGTAGCCCAGTCCGTAATACATCGCGCGATTGGGTGCGCGGGCGACACCCTCCGTGATATTGCGTGAACGCTCATTGTGCGGCATGTCTCATCCTTGAATTTTGGGTGTAGTGCGGTTGAGTTATTATCGGCCATCTCGAAAAGGCCTGCTGCATCATGTTGACTTTCCCCCAGATTGACCCGGTTGCCGTCCGCATCGGCCCATTGGCAGTCCATTGGTATGGGCTGATGTACCTGGTCGCCTTTGCGATGGTATATGTGCTGGGGCGCGTCAAGATTGCCAGAGGGCAGGCCAACGGCTTCACGGCACGCGACCTGGAGGACCTGGTTTTCTATAGTGTGCTGGGCGTGGTCGCTGGCGGACGCCTGGGCTACGTGCTTTTCTACAAGCCGGGCTACTACCTGTCACATCCGCTGGAGATATTTTATCTTTGGGAAGGTGGCATGGCCTTTCATGGCGGCCTGATTGGTGTGTTGCTGGTGATGCTGATCTTCGCGCGCAAGCGCGGCGTGTCGTTCTTTACTGTCAGTGATTTCATCGCGCCGTTGATTCCGCTGGGCCTGGCCGCGGGACGCCTGGGAAATTTCATCAATGGCGAGTTGTGGGGACGCCCCTCGACACTGCCATGGGCAATGGTCTTTCCAGGAACTGGCGACGGCATCGCACGCCATCCCTCCCAGCTCTATCAAATGGGACTGGAAGGGTTTTCGCTATTTATCATTCTTTGGCTCTTTTCCAGCAAACCGCGTCCCACAGGCCAGATCAGTGCCGTATTCCTGATCGGTTACGGCAGCTTCCGATTCCTGGCGGAGTTCACACGCGAGCCGGATAATTTCCTGGGTTTGCTGGCCGGCGGCATGAGCATGGGCCAATGGCTGTCTATCCCGATGATCGTGGCGGGCATCGTGCTGTTCTTTTGGTCCAGCCGCAAGCAACCCAAACCGATCTGAGCCAACGACTGGTGGCATGACGGCGTCGTCCAGTGAGACGCCGACCATGCCATCCCATGAGCATGTGATTCGCGTTGATCCGCCTCCTGTTCCTCTAGTGGCGGACATGCCGGCCTACTGCAGGTAGATTGTGCCTTCAACGTCGACCGTGACGAGTTCGGTATCGGGTTCCAGCGGCACTTCTGGACCGTTCCCACCGCCTTCCTTGCGCGCCATCGCGGACATCATGTAGGGCGCTGGCGCCATGTCTGCCATGGTGCTGCCGGAGCCGCCCAACGTGAGCTTACCCATCTTGTAGCCGGTGAAGCCGAACGCGGTGGCGGCGGCTTCTGCGCGCGCCTTGAAGGCTTTGGCTGCATCGTTCAACAGGCTTTTCTCTTGCGCTTCACGTGCCTCGCGCGACAGAGAGAAGCGCAGGTTGCCTATGGCCGACGCATCGGACAGTTTGGCGGCAAGACCCGACGCGGCGGCGAAGTCACGAGATTCCAGCCTCAGTTCACCCGTGCCCTGCCAGCCCGTGGTTTTACCTTTGTCATTGATGACCGGATAGACGCGGTAGTTGCCGGTGCGCAGGTCGATGGCATTGTTGCCCTTTGCCCGCTTGACGAGCGCTTCCAGCGCGGCGGTCAATTGCTTGCCCGCAGCTTCTTGCGTCGCCGCATCGGACCGAACTTGCAGCACGATATTGATGGTGTCCTGCTTGACCTCGCGTGACGCGTTCGCACGCAAGGAAAGTTCAGGGGCACGCATGTGCGCAGGCTTGTCGTGATGCCGACCGTCCGTTACTTCGACGCCGGATGGCGGTGTCTGGGGTGGCGTTTGCGCCATCACGGGTGCGGCCTGCAGGGCCGATACGGTGAGACCGATAAGGACGGCACGAGAGAGGGGTGTTGCAATGAAGGTGCGCATGACATATCCCTATAAAATAAAAAAAGGGCCTGCTTCAGTCAGCAGGCCCTTCCTCCAATAAATGCCCCGCATGTACCGTCTAGGCCGGCATCTCGAACCTTGGGTTCAAGTTGGCCGCATTCCGTAAGACTTTAGGTACGTCTGCAGTGAGACATGCACACCGGTCAAACATCCTGCAACCTGATCTGCCTAAGCATTGGTTCAGAGAATATATGGCCAAGTCACGAGTACAGCAGGGACAAACTTAAAAATCGTCGTTCAAAATCTTGCTTACTTTGATTGATCGCTCAGCGCGCTATCAAGCAAAGAGTTCATGTCGGCAATTCTACGCTTGAAGTCGCCAACCGCCAAACCACCAAGTGGTCCGTCTGGTGCTTTGACTGATA
>JBAZPE010000257.1:0-4582 GCA_041648375.1 Burkholderiaceae bacterium
CTGCATGACCTGTGCGGCGGCACCCGGTTCACCCAGGTGCTCCAGCATCATCACGATCGACCAAAATGTGCCGACAGGGTTTGCCAGCCCTTGCCCCATGATGTCGAAGGCGGACCCATGTATGGGTTCGAACATGGACGGGTAGCGGCGTTCGGGATCGATGTTGCCGGTGGGCGCTATGCCCAGGCTGCCTGCCAGGGCTGCCGCCAGATCGCTCAGAATGTCCGCATGCAGGTTGGTGGCGACAATGGTGTCCAGGCTCGCAGGCCGATTGACCATGCGCGCGGTCGCAGCATCGACCAGCTCCTTGTCCCAGGTCACGTCAGGAAACTCCTTCGAGACTTCAAGTGCGATCTCGTCCCACATGACCATCGCATGCCGTTGCGCATTGCTCTTGGTCACCACGGTGAGCAGCCTGCGCGGGCGCGACTGTGCGAGGCGAAAGGCATAGCGCAGGATGCGCAGAACGCCCGCACGCGTCATCATCGATACGTCGGTGGCCGCTTCGATGGGGTGACCCTGATGCACGCGGCCACCCACGCCCGCGTACTCGCCCTCGGAGTTCTCACGCACGATGATCCAGTCCAGATCGCCAGGTGCGCATCGTTTGAGCGGGCCGTCGATGCCCGGCAGAATGCGGGTGGGGCGCACGTTGGCGTATTGGTCGAAGCCCTGACAGATTTTCAGGCGCAGGCCCCAGAGCGTAATGTGATCGGGCACGTCGGGATCGCCCGCGGAGCCGAACAGAATGGCATCTTTATCGCGCAACGCATCCAGGCCGTCAGTGGGCATCATGACGCCATGGGCGCGATACCAGTCTGCTCCCCAGTCGAACGCTTCGAATTGAAAGCCGAAACCTGTTTGCGCCTGTGCGAGGGCTTCCAATACCCGCTGTCCGGCGGGAATGACTTCTTTGCCGATACCGTCACCGGGAATCGTTGCAATGCGATAGGTTTTCAAAATCGGCCTCCATGAACCATAGGTTATGTGGATCGACTATAGGTGCTGGACACCCCCGCAGGACGCCTATAAAGTGAAGCCGTCGTTAACTTGAATTCAACAATCGAAGCCATGTCTTCCGGGTTGCAGGCGCACGATCTCGGTTTTTTTGCCACCCTCGCGGGTAGCACCAGCTTGAGCGCTGCGAGCCGGGAAATGGGGGTGACGACTGCTGCAGTGAGCAAACATCTCACGCAGCTGGAGCGGCGACTCGGCGTGTCTCTGATCAACCGCAGCACGCGTCGCATGAGCCTCACGCCCGAGGGCGAGGCACTCGCCAGCGAGGCGCGCCGCATTCTCCGGGATATCGATGCACTGGATGAGCGTTTGACGCAGAGTCGGGAGCATCCCCAGGGCCTGCTACGCGTGAATGCGACATTGGGCTTTGGCCGCGCGCACATCGCGCCATTGATCTCGCGGTTTGTTCGCCAGTACCCGAAGGTCGATGTGCAACTGCAGTTGTCGGTCAATCCACCGGCGCTGACCGAAGACGCGTTCGACGTGTGCATTCGCTTTGGTGAACCGCCCGATGCTCGGGTGATCGCGCGACCCATTGCGGCGAATCGTCGCCTGTTGTGTGCGGCGCCCGAGTATCTGGCAGCGCGCGGCGTGCCGCGCACCCCAAAAGAGTTGAGCAAACATAACTGCATTGGCATTCGACAGGGCAGTGATGCCTACAACCTCTGGCGGTTGACCCGCGCGACCCACCCAGCGCTTGACGGGTCTCACCCCCCCGCCCGATCGCCCACCGAGGCAATCAAAACAGGGGGCAACCTGACGACCAATGATGGGGAAATTGCCGTGAGCTGGGCGTTGGACGGACACGGCATCGTCATGCGGGCCCAGTGGGACATTGCCCGATATCTCGAATCCGGTCGCTTGATACACGTGCTTCCCGACTATCACACACCGGGTGCAGACATCTACGCGGTGTATCCGCAGCGTTATCAATCATCGGCCCGCGTGCATGTTTTCGTCGATTTCATCGCCACCTGCCTGGGACAGGCATCAGGTGCATAGGGCGCCTGGCGACCTTGCCTTTGCCCCGGTAGTGGATGAACAAGTATCATATGTCTCATGCAACCCATCAGCGCGTGATGCGCTTCAGACTGAGCACCATGACCACTATCCTCCCCCATCTCCCTATCGGCCAGAAGGTCGGTATCGCTTTTTCCGGTGGCCTGGACACCAGCGCCGCCTTATTGTGGATGCGTCACAAGGGCGCCATTCCCTATGCCTACACGGCAAACCTGGGTCAGCCCGACGAGCCGGATTACGATGCCATTCCGCGTCGCGCCAAAGAGTACGGCGCTGAAGACGCGCGCCTGGTGGACTGCCGCAAGCAATTGGCCGCCGAAGGCATTGCTGCGCTGCAAGCCGGTGCGTTCCATATCTCCACAGCAGGCATCACGTACTTCAACACGACGCCCCTGGGCCGCGCGGTGACCGGCACGATGCTGGTTGCGGCCATGAAGGAAGATGACGTCAATATCTGGGGCGATGGCAGCACGTTCAAGGGCAATGACATCGAGCGCTTCTATCGCTACGGGTTGCTGACCAACCCTGAGCTGAAGATCTACAAGCCTTGGCTCGATCAGGCATTCATCGACGAGCTCGGTGGTCGCAGCGAAATGTCGGAGTACATGCGTGCTGCCGGCTTCGACTACAAGATGTCGTCCGAGAAAGCCTATTCGACCGACTCGAACATGTTGGGCGCCACGCACGAAGCCAAGGATCTGGAACACCTGAATTCGGGCATTACCATCGTGCAACCGATCATGGGCGTGGCCTTCTGGCGCGACGATGTGGTGGTCAAGCGCGAAACCGTCAGCGTGCGCTTCGAAGAAGGTCATCCGGTCGCGTTAAACGGTGTGGAATACAGCGACACCGTGGAACTGCTGCTCGAAGCCAATCGCATCGGTGGTCGTCACGGGCTGGGCATGAGCGACCAGATCGAGAACCGCATCATCGAAGCCAAGAGCCGCGGCATTTACGAGGCGCCCGGGCTGGCATTGCTGTTCATCGCCTACGAGCGTCTGGTCACCGGCATCCATAACGAAGATACGATCGAACAGTACCGCGAAAGCGGTCGCAAGCTGGGTCGTCTGCTCTATCAGGGCCGCTGGTTCGATTCGCAGGCCATCATGCTGCGCGAGGCAGCGCAGCGCTGGGTGGCCAGCGCCATCACCGGTGAAGTCACGATCGAATTGCGTCGTGGCAATGACTATTCCATTCTGAATACCGAATCGGGCAACCTGACCTACAAGCCAGAGCGCCTTACCATGGAGAAGGGTGAGTCCACCTTCTCGCCGCAGGATCGCATCGGCCAGTTGACCATGCGCAATCTGGACATCGTCGATACCCGCGAGAAGCTGGGTACGTACATGAAGTCCGGCCTGTTGTCGGCACCGGCGGGCTCGGCCTTGCCCCAGTTGAAGGATTCGTCCAAGAAGTAAACGCTTGCGCAAGGTAGGGACCACTTACCTGGGTTCCTTGGTGCGTGCTTTTCCCAACGCCCTGTTTCCATGATCGGAAGCAGGGCGTTTTACATGGCACAGCGCTGTTCCAGACGCATGCCCAACACGTTGCTGTGGTGCACGGCAAGGCTTGCCAATGATGACGCACATCAAAAATTATGATTGGACGCGTTCAGGAGCCGGGCTTATGGTGCGCCTACAAAGATCAGAATAATGACAAGCCATCAGGCCCTGGAGACAAACCATGATCACACTTCGCCATCTTGCGTGTTCGCTCGCCCTGCTGGGCGCCTCCACGGCAGTCCATGCCGGTTCGGTAACCGTCATCACCTCTTTTCCGAAAGATCTGACGCAGGCCTACAAGAACGCTTTTGAGCGCGCCAATCCCGGCATTACGCTGGAAATTCTGAACAAGAATACGGTGGCTGGAATCGCCTATGTGCGCGAAACGCCGGCGGGTCAGCGCCCTGATGTGTTCTGGGCGAGCGCACCGGATGCGTTCGAGGTGCTGAATCGGGACAAGCTGCTGGCACGCGCACCCGATGTGGCCAATCCCAAGGTGCCGGACAAGATCGGCAGCTTTCCGATCAATGATCCGGGTGGCATGTATTTCGGCCAGGCGCTGGCCGGTTACGGCATCATGTACAACACCCGATATGTGAAAGCCAACAAGCTGACGCTGCCCGTGGAGTGGAAAGATCTGCTGGCGCCGGAGTGGTTTGGCCATGTGGGCATTACCTCGCCCTCACGCTCGGGCACGATGCATTTGACGGCCGAGACGATTCTGCAGGGCGAAGGCTGGGAGGAAGGCTGGCGCACGCTGCTGCGCATGTCCGGCAACAGCAGTGCCGTGACCGAGCGATCGTTCGGCGTGCCGGACGGTGTGAACAACGGCCAGTTCGCGGCCGGCCCGGTGATTGATTTCTTTGGCCTGTCGAGCAAGTTCTCCAAATTCCCGGTCGAGTTCGTCTATCCCAGTGAAACGGCGATCGTGCCCGCCAACATCGCATTGATCGAGGGTGCAAAAAACGCGGCGGAAGCCAAGCAGTTCATCAAGTTCACGCTCGATCAGGCCGGTCAGGAAGTGTTGCTTGATCCGAAGATTT
>JBAZPE010000258.1:0-4572 GCA_041648375.1 Burkholderiaceae bacterium
ACGCCGCGACCACCTGTTTCGCGCATGATGGCGTCGACATAATCCTCCTTCTCATAGTCGATGAGCACATCGGCTCCCAGACCTCGGGCGAATTCGAAGTTTGTTTCGCGCACGGTCGTGAACACTCTGGCGCCTATCGCTTTTGCGAGCTGGATGGCCACATGGCCGACGCCGCCCGCACCGCCATGCACCAGAATGCTCTCTCCCACCCGTAACGCCGCACGGACGACCAGCGCCTCCCACGCGGTCCCGCCGACCAGCGTCAGGCTTGCTGCTTCAAGATGGCTCAGCGAAGTAGGCTTCTTCCCGATGATGCTTTCGGCAGCAACGTGGTATTCGGCATAACTTCCGGGGCCGTCGAATATTTGCGGGGTGTACCAGACTTCGTCTCCCGGGGAAAAGGTGGTCACACCTGGCCCGATTGCTTCGACCACGCCAGAGACGTCGTGTCCAGTAATGGCCGGCAATGGCACCAAGTCAGAATAATCGCCACGTCGGACTTGGTAATCCAAAGGATTGATGGAGGTTGCATGGACCCGGACCAGAACTTGTCCTTTGCCAGGCACTGGCTTAGGCACGTCACACAATTCGAACACGTCCGGGCCACCAAATGATTTCAGTAGTATCGCTTTCATAACCATCCTCATTTCTATAAAAAGGGATATCGAGATTTTTCGATATATTGGAGCAAAAAATTTACAGATCTGTCCGTATCATCTTGGCCAGCGCGCTGATGGTGGTTTCGTTTCGCTTGTAGTAGGTCCACTGACCAATGCGCCTAACTTCGACCAGTCCCGCCCGCTGCAAGGTGGCGAGGTAATCGGACACCGTTGACTGAGACAGTCCGACACCTTCTTGAATGCTACTGACGCAGACGCCGACCGTCAGAACATCACCCTCATCCTGAGGGGGGAAGTTTTTGACGGGGTCCTTCAAACCTTTGACGATTTCGAGGCGCGTGCGGTTCGAGAGGGCTTTGAAAATTTCTAGCAGATCCATGCGCCTAGTTTATCGAGATTTACCGATATGTCAATACACGCGCCAAGATCACCTGTCCCGGTTGTTGATACGGCATCGCCACATAATTGAGGTCACGTCGCTGACAGCGACCTCAACACCCGTCTACTTGCCCGCTTCGCTCTGCGCAGCAACGGTCATCAGCGCCTTCTCATCATCGAATGCTTTTTTCGCGTAGGCCGTATAGCCCGCCGAATTCTGATATTGCAGATTCAGCCCGACTTGTTTCGCGAACTCGACAAAGCGCGGGGCCTGCATGGCCTTCGCAAACGCGTTATCCAACTTGGTCACCACGTCGGGAGGTATGCCGGCAGGCCCGACGATTCCGAACGGCGACGCCTGCACCACCTTTAAACCGAGCTCTCGCGCCGTGGGGGCTTGCGGATAGTCAGCAGATCGCTTGTCGCCGAAGGTGGCGAGGATCCGGATCTTCCCTGACTGCACAAAGGGCACCATTGTGTTGGCAACCACGGTCACTTCTGTGTTGTTGCCCAGCATGGATGTGATCGCCTCGGAATCACCCTTGAACGGGACATGCGTCCAGACGGCACCGGTTTCAGATGCCAACTGAATCATGGCCAGATGGTGGCTGCTGTAAATGCCCGATGTGCCATACGACAGCTTCACGCCCGGTTTCTTCGCGGCATCCACGAGATCCTGCAGGCTCTTGTAGGGCGAATCGCTGTTCACGCCAACGGCCGAGCTGTAACCCGCCAACATCGAAACATAGGTGAAGTCGGTACGGGGGTCAAAGCGCGTGGGCTGAATGTGCGGGAGTCGGAATATGCCGATGGGGGCCATCGAGAGCAAGTAGCCGTCAGGCGTCGTGCCGACCAACTGCGATGGGCCCAAGGTCCCGTTGGCGCCAGGCTTGTTCTCCACCACGATGGTCTGGCCCAACTCTTTTCCAGCCAACTCGGCAAGCTGTCGACCGACCTGATCCGTCACACCGCCAGCGGCATAGGGCACAAGCAATCGAATCGAGCGGTCGGGAAATGTCTGCGCGTGGCTTGGGTTGCTTGTGAACGCCATGCTTACAGCGGTGGCCGCGAGTGCGCCGGCCAGGGTCAGGCCCTTGAATGTCATCTTATGTCTCCTCGTTATTTTGCATCGACATCAGTTCTGCATTGCAGAACTGTTGTCTGCATATTATTTAATGCTAGCCAGCACGTCGGCAAATGTAAAGACCGAAGCTTGTCGATGCAACAGGCTTGACGTTAATATTGTTCCACTAAGCAGCACAGTGAACTGCATTGCAGAACTAAGTGGAGACAAAATGACGACATCCCAATTGATCAATCGGCGCGACCTGGACTTCCTGCTCTATGAAGTCATGGACGCACAATCGCTGTTCACGCGTGATCGGTACGTGGACCACAGCCGAGAGACATTCGATGCTGCGATCGACACAGCCATCAAGATCGCAGAGACCAGATATGCCCCACACAATCGGCGGGCAGATGAAAACGAGCCCACGTTCGACGGTCGCCACGTGACGATGTTGCCGGAGGTGGCTGAAGCGGCGGCTGCGTTTGCAGACGCGGGCTTCCTGGCCGCTACACATGATGCCGATTGGGGCGGCATGCAACTGCCGGTCACGATTGCGCAGTCATGCCTTGCAGTGTTTCGCGCCGCGAACGTGGGATCGTCAGCCTACTCGTTCCTGTCGTCGGCCAACGCGAACCTGATCCGCGCGTTTGGCTCCGAAGACCAAAAAGCGCGGTTCCTGCCCCCCATGCTGGCAGGCAAGTGGTTCGGGACGATGGCGCTGACAGAGCCCCACGCAGGCTCTTCGGTACCGGACATCCGCACGATCGCCACGCCAATGGCGGACGGACGTTATCGCATCCGCGGCAACAAGATCTTTATCTCGGGTGGGGATCACGAGATGGGCGAGAACATTGTCCATCTCGTGCTGGCACGACTACCTGATGCCCCTCCCGGCGCGCGCGGGGTGTCGCTGTTCCTGGTTCCGAAATTCAGGGTCGGTGCTGATGGCGCCGTGGGCGCGCGCAACGACGTCACGCTTGCAGGCCTGATTCATAAGATGGGCTATCGCGGCACCACGTCCACGATGCTGAACTTTGGCGAGAACGATCAGTGCGAAGGCGAGCTGATCGGTGAGCCCAATCGGGGCCTGAATCTGATGTTCCACATGATGAACGAGGCGCGCATCGGCGTCGGCATGGGCTCGACCATGCTGGGCTACACCGCCTATCTGCATGCGTTGGATTACGCGCGCACGCGCTTGCAGGGGCGCCCCATCGAACACAAGGATCCCAGCGCACCGCAAGTACCCATCATCGAGCACGCTGATGTGCGTCGTATGCTGCTTGCGCAGAAATCCTATGTGGAGGGTGCGCTTGCGCTGTGCCTGTATGCCGCACGGCTGTCGGACGACGCCAGGACGTCAAGTGCACCCGACACACGCGCGCAGGCTGATTCACTGCTCGCGTTGCTCACCCCCATCGTGAAATCCTTTCCTGCGCAATATTGTCTGGCCGCGAATGATCTTGCGATTCAAGTTCATGGCGGCTATGGGTACACCCGCGATTACCCCGTCGAGCAGTTCTATCGCGATAACCGGCTCAACGCCTTGCACGAAGGCACGCATGGCATACAGGGCATCGATTTGCTCGGGCGCAAAGTCGGCGATGCACAAGGCAAAACATTGGACCTGTTGCGCGCCCGTATCGATGCCACCATCGCAAGCGCCCGGCAGCTGGACGACGCCCGGTTTCTTTCCTGGTCGAACATGCTGGCACAGGCCTGGGAAGATATCGATGTGACGACTCGCACGCTACTGGAGGTCGTCATGCGCGACAAACGCCAGGGCCTGGCGAACGCCAGCGTTTATCTGGAGATGTTTGGACATGGCGTCATCGCATGGATGTGGCTGCAGCAGGCGTGCGCGGCGTTTCGAGGTTTAAAGCGCACACAGACGGCCCAGCAGGACGTCGACTTCTATAACGGCAAGTTGGCCGCATGCGGATATTTCATGAATTGGGAATTGCCCAAGGCAGGACCGCAGCACGCGTTACTCAGACGGCTAGACGACGCCGCGCTGAACATGAACCATGCCAGTTTTTGAGTGTGCCATTTATCATGACAACGACCCAGATAGCTCAGCCCATTATTTGGCCCAGTCTGCCCCATCGGCTTCACCATGCCATCGATCCATGGGTGATCACGCAACCTGACGCGCCCTGCGTGCAAGACGATCGGCACGCTTTGTCATATCGCGAATTCGACATTGCCTCAAAAAAGGCCGCCCGACGATTGTCGGACCTGGGTGTGCGCGCAGGCGATCGGGTGCTGCTTGTGGCAGAAAACTGCGTTGCACTCGCCGTTCTGTTTTTTGCCGCGAGTCGCCTCGATGCCTGGGCATGCGTGATCAATGCCAGACTGTCCAAACCCGAACTGGACAGTATCCGCCAGCATGCCGGCGCACGACTGGTGTGCTATGCGGGCGAGACCGCACCCACCTTGGCGCATGCCCGAGCAGACCAGGCACAGCAAGGTGGTTTTGAGCACATTGGAGCGGTGGCCGTCAGT
>JBAZPE010000259.1:0-4567 GCA_041648375.1 Burkholderiaceae bacterium
AGTACTTCTCGGATGAGACGCGCTACGATTGCCCGGCCGATCTGCCGTCTGACCTGTCCGCGCGCATTCGTGATATTGCGCTGGCCGCCTACCGCGCACTGGGTTGCGAAGGATGGGGCCGAGCTGACTTCATCCTTGATCGCGACAACCAGCCCTGGCTGCTGGAAATGAACACATCGCCCGGCATGACCAGCCATTCACTCGTGCCCATGGCGGCACGTGCGGAAGGCTTGAGCTACGCCGATCTATGCTTGAGTATTTTGTCCGAGGCTGCCTGCAAAGTGCGCAGCCCGGCACGTAACGCCTGAACCGGGAAGCTTTGTGTGGAACGACGCTCGCTCTATCAACCTCATTGCGAACACGCTGGCCGTGCTGGCGGTGTTGGCGATGCTTGCCGCCGGCCTGATCTGGGTCGGGCAGCGGCCGTATTTCGCGCTGGAGGCCGTCGAGCTGGAAGCCGTGCCGGATTCGTCGCTGCACTATGTGTCGGCGGGCAGCGTGCGTTCGGTCGTGGCGGGGCGGCTCTCGGGCAACTTCTTCACGGTGGATCTGAATGCGACGCGCCAGCTTTTCGAGTCGGTACCGTGGGTGCGCCGTGCAACGGTGCGTCGCGTGTGGCCCAATACCTTGCGGGTGAGCATCGAGGAACAGCAGCCGCTTGGGCTGTGGAACGAAAATCAGATGATCAACACGTGGGGCGAATCGTTCACCGCCAATACAGGCGAAGTGGACGACGAGCAGAATCTGCCGCAGTTGGGCGGGCCGGAGGGCACGGAGTCCCTGGTCGTGCAACGGTATGCGGAGCTGGCGCGCTGGTTTGCACCACTGGACCTGCATGTGCAGGAGCTTCAGCTCAGCCCGCGCTATGCCTGGCGCGCGACGCTGACCGACGGCCTGGTGCTCGATCTGGGTCGCGATCCGGGGGCAGACGCGCCGGATCCTCATGGTCTTCCGGGCGCCGTGCCGTTTGGCGAACGCATTCAACGATTTGTCCAGTTCTGGCCGCAAGTGGTGTCCAAGCTGGAAGGCAGGGAGATCACGCAGGCAGATCTGCGTTATCCCAACGGTTTTGCAGTGATGCTGGCGCCTCTGCCAGAGCCGCCACCAAAATCGAAACATTCAACTCAACCGCAGAAGAAACGCTAACACCATGACCCGTGACATCAAGGACCTGATCGTTGCCCTGGATATCGGAACCAGCAAGGTGGTAGCCGTTGTTGCCGAAATCTTGCCCGAAGGGCGCTTCGAAGTGCTAGGCCTGGGCCAGCACGAATCGCGCGGCATGCGCAAAGGCGTCGTCGTCAATATCGAGACGACCGTCAATTCCATCCAGCGCGCGCTTGAAGAAGCCGAGTTGATGGCCGACTGCAAGATTCGCGATGTGTATACCGGTATCGCCGGCAACCATATCCGCAGCTTCAACTCCAGCGGCATGGTGGCCGTCAAGGATAAGGAGGTCACTGCGACGGACGTGGGGCGTGTGATTGAAACCGCCAAGGCGGTGAATATCCCGACCGACCAGCAGGTGCTGCACGTGCTGACGCAGGAGTTCATCGTCGACGGTCAGGAAGATATTCGCGAACCTATCGGGATGAGCGGTATCCGTCTTGAGGTGCGCGTCCATATCGTGACCGGCGCGGTCAGCGCGGCTCAGAATATCGTGAAGTGTGTCCGGCGTTGCGGTCTGGAAGTGCAGGATCTCATCCTGCAGCCTCTGGCATCCAGCCTGGCCTGCCTGACCGCCGACGAAAAAGAGCTGGGCGTGGTCCTGGTGGACATCGGGGGCGGGACGACCGATGTCGCCATCTTCACCGGTGGTGCGATTCGTCACACCGCGGTGTTGCCCATCGCCGGCGACCAGATTACCAATGACATCGCAGCCATGCTGCGGACCCCTACGCCGGACGCTGAGGAAATCAAGCTGCGGTTCGGTGTGGCCAAGCAAGTGCTGGCCAGCCCGGACGAGGCTGTCGAGGTGCCCGGGCTGGGTGATCGCGGGCCCCGTCTGGTCAAGCGTCAGGCACTGGGCGCTGTCATCGAACCGCGTGTCGAAGAGTTGTTCACCCTGGTGCAGCAAGTGGTGCGCGAATCGGGTTACGAGGATCTGCTGGCCTCGGGCGTCGTATTGACGGGTGGCACGGCGCAGATGCCCGGCATCATCGAATTGGCCGAGGATGTGTTTCTGAAGCCGGTGCGGGTGGCCGTGCCTGAATACGACGGCAGCCTTGCCGATGTGATGCGCAATCCGCGTTTCTCGACGGTGATGGGGCTGCTGGCCGAGGCTCGCATGCAGCGTGTGCGCGGGCGCAAGGTTGCCGCACAGAGCGGCAATTTCAAGGGTCTGTTGCAGCGCATGCGTGAGTGGTTCATGAATTGATTGACCGGGCACGCCTGGCGTGGCTGGATGGCAGGGTAGTGAACGGCAAGCGAAGGTGCTGCCGAAGAAATGGGGAAGGACGTGAGTGCGCTCACGGCAGGGGAGAAGAGTTTCAAACCCGTTGCGGACCATGATGTCGGCGATGGCTTTGAGATGATTCTAAGAAAGCAGGCATTGGGGAATTTTCTTTTCGAAATTGGACTTGTGAGGGAGTCATCATGATGAACTTTGAAATGTTGGACAACACCACCAAGGGCACCGTTATCAAGGTGGTCGGTGTAGGCGGCGCGGGCGGCAATGCCGTCGCGCATATGATTCGTTCGGGTGTGCAGGGTGTGGATTTCATCTGCGCAAATACCGACGCTCAAGCATTGGCTGCGACCAATGCACCCGTGCAGATTCGTCTGGGCCGCACCGGCCTGGGCGCAGGTGCCAAGCCTGAGCAAGGTCGGGCCTCGGCCGAGACGGCTCGCGAGGAAATCCGTTCGGCGCTCAACGGCGCCCACATGGTTTTCATCACGGCGGGAATGGGCGGTGGCACGGGCACGGGCGCGGGTCCCGTGGTGGCCGAAGTGGCCAAGGAACTCGGCATCCTGACCGTGGGCGTGGTGACCAAGCCTTTCTCATTCGAGGGCAACAAGCGCCTGAAGATGGCCGAGGACGGCATCAACGAACTGGCCAAGCACGTGCACTCGCTGATCGTCGTACTCAACGAAAATCTGTACGATCTGATGGATGAGGATGCCACGCAGGACGAGTGCTTCCGCTCGGCCGACGACATTCTGCACAACGCATGCGCAGGCATTGCCGAAATCATCAATGTCGAAGGTAACGTCAACGTCGACTTCGAAGACGTCAAGACGATCATGGGTGAGCAGGGCCAGGCCATGATGGGTACCGCTTCGGCAAGTGGTGCCGACCGTGCCCGCGTCGCGGCCGAGCAGGCCATCGCCTGCCCGCTGCTCGAAGGCATCGATCTGCACGGTGCGCGTGGCGTGCTGGTGAACATCACCGCCAGCCGTTCCCTGAAAATGCGCGAAACGCGCGAGATCATGGAAACCATTCGCGGCTATGCGTCGGAAGATGCAACGGTCATTTTCGGTACAGCGTACGACGAAGCCATGGGCGAAGCGTTGCGTGTTACGGTCGTTGCAACCGGTCTGGGTCGCACGGCAGCTGCCGCGGCAAGCCGTCCGCAACTGGTGCAAAACACGGTTGAACTGCTGCGCACGGGTACCGACAACATGCCGGTCTCGCATGGTGGTCAACACGGTGGTCAGCAAGGTGATTACCGTAACCTGGACATGCCTTCGGTGATGCGTAACCCACGTACCCAAGCGTCGGCTCAGGTGCGTGCGCTCGAAAGCTCGGGCATGGATCACTTCGACATCCCGGCGTTCCTGCGCAAGCAGGCTGACTGAACCGTCGCCTGACGGCGATGGTTGATTCCCTCTTCCGGCGTATTGGCTGCCCCAGCCGATACGCCGGCGAGACGGTGTCGGCGCATGCTGTATGGGCGACGTGTTACAAAAGATCGTTATGTTGCATGTTTCAGACTGTTGCCAGCGCTTGGCCGGGAGGGTCGTCGGCGTTACAATGTGACTGGAGCGTGACACACCCCCTGTCTCTGATATTTTGCCTGGCAAGTCATGAGCTGTCGGCGCGCGTGTGCTCAGTGGTCAATGTTTGAATTCTAGGTCGAGTCCCCCAATCCATGTTTCGTCAACGCAGCATTCAGAATCTCGTTCGTACGACAGGTGTCGGCGTCCATTCGGGCCGACGGGTTGAACTCACCCTGCGCCCGGCGCAGGCCAACACGGGTATTGTTTTTCATCGCGTCGATCTGCCCGAAGTCGTGGATATCCCCGCGCATGCGCTGAACGTGGGCGAAACGCGCCTCGCATCTGTGCTGCAAAAGGGCAATGTTCGTGTGTCCACGGTCGAGCATTTGATGTCTGCCCTGGCGGGAATGGGCATCGACAACCTGCACGTCGATCTGACGGCAGAGGAAGTGCCTATCATGGACGGCAGTGCAGCGACGTTTGTGTATCTGCTGCGTTCGGCTGGCATTCTCGAGCAGAATGCACCAAAGAAATTTATTCGTGTGACCAAGCCGATCGAATATCGGGAAGGCGAGGGCAAGCAGGCAAAGTGGGCGCGATTAGAGCCCCATGAGGGGTACGCGTTTGC
>JBAZPE010000260.1:0-4565 GCA_041648375.1 Burkholderiaceae bacterium
GACATGGCGCCCCCCGATGACCAGCATCACGATCAGCCCGACGGAAATGCCGGTATTGAACGACTCCGGCGAGATGTAGCCGATATAGCGGGCCTGCAAGCTTCCTGCGAGCGCAGCCAGCAGACACCCGGCCACGAAGCAGAACACCTGAAGGCGATGCACATTCATGCCTGTGGACTCCGCCAGCGCGGCATTGTTAGCCACACTGTCGATGGCATGACCGAGCGGATTGCGAAACAGCCGGTACATGCAGAATGTGCTGACCACGGCCAACGTCAACGCCAGGCCATAGAAACGCGTGCGCGTGTCGAAGACAAAGCCGAACAGCTCTGCCGAGACAATGCCCGTCAAGCCGTTGGCACCACCGGTGAGGGTGCCCAGGTCCAGCAGCACCAGCCGCACGAGTTCACCGAAGGCAAACGTCACCAGCACGAAATACACACCCCGCAAACGCAGGATGACCCAGCCCAACACCAGGGCAACCAGGCCGGTAGCCAGCATCCCGCCCACCGTTCCCAGTAGAAAGCCCACGCCCGCATGCATGCTCAGCAGCACGGATACATAGGCGCCCACGGCGATGAACGCCGCATGCCCCAGCGAGAGCTGCCCGGACCGACTGATCAGCGCCAGCCCGTTGACGCTGATGACATTGAGTGCCGCCAGCACGGCGAGGTGGACGAGGAATTGGCTGGGCACCAGCCACGGCGCGATCACGAGCGCGGCCAGGGCCAGCCACCCTGCTGCGTAGAGTGCCGGATGCCTGCGTGCGCTATTGACACGCTGGGAGGGAGCGGTCGACACGAGCGATGCCTCCACTGAAGTTTTTTGCGATGGGCTCATGTCAGGCCTCCCCTTTTCCGAGCAGCCCTTTGGGACGCACGACCAGCATGGTGATCACGATCATGAAGATCAGCATGTCAGCCACGCTGCTGGAGAAGAACAGACTGCTCCAGCTTTCGATCAGCCCCAGCGCCAGCCCCGCCACAGCAGCACCTGGCAAACTTCCGAGCCCACCCAGAATGACGACGATGAAGGCCTTGAGCAATGGCGCCGCACCGACGAAGGGCGACACGGAAAACAGCGGCGCCATCAACGCACCCGCCACCGCCGCCAGACCGACACCGATACCGAAACCCAGCGGGTAATAGATGCGTGCCCGTATGCCCTGGATCGAGGCGATTTCAAAATCCTCGACCACCGCACGCAATGCACGACCCGGTTTGGAGTACTTGAGGAAAACGTACAGCAACGCCAACACGACGAGCGCGAAAGCCACCACATAGATGCGTGATGTCGGGATGACCATCTGCCCCAGGCGCGTGGCCCCTTTCACCACGGCCGGCATGGACATGGGATCCGGGCCGAAGAACATCAGCGCCAGATTCTGCAGAATCATCGCCAGCCCGATGGTGGCGATCATGCCGTTGAGCTCATCGTGCCGAAAGGGCTTGAGCACCGCCCACTCGATGGCGGCCCCAAAGATCACCGCGCCGGCAAAGGTCACCGCAATGGCGGGCAGGAAGCTCAAGCCCAGACCGGTGGTCAGGAAATAGGCGCCGAACGCCCCCAGCATATAGAACTCGCCGTGCGCGAAGTTCACCATGCGCATCACGCCGAACACCAGCGTGAAGCCAACGGCCATCAACAGGTACAGCAAGCCCACGATCAACCCGTTGACCGTGGCCTGCGCAAAAAGAACAGTCCAATCCACGTTGCCCCCGAATTTACTGGCAGCCGGACACGGTGCACCGTGCGCGTATGACTTCCTTGCCGCCGATGACTTCAGCGACATAGAACGGCGCATCCAGCTGGTGATTGATGCCGTACATGGCCTCACCCGTCCAGTTCAGTTTGCCCAGGGCACCATTGAAGTCCTTGATCTTCTCCATTTCGGCTCTGACCGCATCGGTATCGGTTACCGTTCCGGCACGTTTCATGGCTTCGAACATCATGCGGGTACCGTCATAGAACGCAGGGCTGAAGCCGTTCATCGCATGCTTGTAAGACGCCGCATAGCGATCCGCATATTTTTTGGTCGAGGCCAGTTCAGGATCAATGGGGGTGTGCACGAACATGCCCTCCACCGACTCCACACCCGCCACGTTGGCGATTTCCTGTGTAGCCGGTCCACCCGTGCGGATGATCTTGCCCGTGAAACCGATCTCGCGTGCCTGTTTGACGATCAGGCCCGCGGTGGTGGGCGAGTTGCCATCAAGCTCGATCGCGTCGATGCCGCGTGCCGCCATGCGGGTGAGCAAGGGAACGAAGTCCACGCGGTCACGCTCGAAGAACTCGCTGGCGAGCAGGTCGGCACCTGCTTTCTTGTAGGCCGCCTGAAGATCCTTGGCAATCTGCTGGCCGGTTTCATCGTTGGGGAACAGTGCGCCCACTTTCTTCACGCCCTTGTTTTTCACCAGCCAGTCGATCTGGGGTTGAGACACCTCGGCGGTCGTGACGTTGGGGCGGAAGGTGTAGGGCTTGCTCTTCTCAAGCGCCTTGTTGGTGAAGCCCAGGGTCAGCAGAATGACTTTCTGTTTTTCCGTGATCGGCTGAATCGCCAGGACGGGCGCAGATCCCACGGGTCCGATGATGTATTGAACCTTGTCTTCGAACACCAGGCGATTGGCGACCGTGACCGCTTCGTTGGCCTGGTATTTGTCGTCGTAGGCCACCACGTTGACCTTGTATTTTTTGCCCCCGACATCCAGGCCACCTGCTTCGTTGACCTCGGCGGCTGCGATTTCAGCGGCATTCTTCATACCTTGCCCCCAGGCTGCGCCCGCACCTGACAGCGTCACGAGCGCGCCGATTTTCAGCGTTTCCTGTGCGGCGGCGGACAAGGGTAAGGCCAGGCAAAGGGCCAGACCGATCGAAAGTCTTTTGTTCATGTTCATCTCCTGATGGCGGCCTGACGGTCGCTCGGCTCTGTTAAAGGTGTGCACAAACGAAGCACGGATAGATGCCGTGCCTGCGAAACATGCGGGGGTTGGGATTAATTACTGCTGCCTGATCTCTTCAAGCACGGGCAACAGGTACTGTCGAAACTGCTCGGGGTTCTCGCTCATCGGAAAGTGGCCCACCTCACGCATGACGGTCACCTTCGCACCAGGGATATCCCTGGCGGTGCGCAAGGTGTCCTCGGGCGAGCACGAGTAGTCATATTCACCGGTCAGCAAATACAGGGGGTAGCGCGTCGCATCGATGCCTGTGAGCTTTCCGCGCAGGTCACTGTCCTGACGATAGAAATGCAGATCACCCTTGAAGATGCCGGGCCCGCCCTGCATGTATTGCCACAGGGTTTCGTCGCGATAAGCCTTGGGCGATTGCGGCGCCACCAGACCGGACACCAGCGCGGCACACACTTCGCCGCCATGGACATCGGGTCGATTCAGCCAGGCGGTGTCGTAGCAGGGTTGCTGGTAATCGGCGGCCTCGACACCGATCAGTGCACGGAAGCGCGACGCATGGGCATTGGCCAGATTGAGCACCACGCGCCCGCCGATGGAGCAGCCGATCAACACCGGCTGCTCGAGTGCCAGCGCATCGCAGAAGGCCAGGATCGTCTCGACATACAAGGCGGTGCTGAGCTGGTAGGGTGCGTCGTAACTGCCTTCGGGCGGATAGGACTTGCCGTGCCAAGGCATATCGAATGCCAGCACCCGAAAATGATCCGTAATGGCAGGGTCACACAGCATGTGACGATACTGGCGATTATCGGCACCAGCAGTGTGCAGACATACCAGAGGAATGCCCTGCCCCGCACGCTCCACATACACGCGGTGACGCTTGCCTGCGATGTCGAACGAGACATAGCGGCCTTCGATGGGCTCCATGGTCGCCGGTTCTTTGCGCGCCGCGGCGGCTGTGCCCTGCGCACCTTCGGCGGCGGCACCCCGTCCGACAGGCGCCGTGGCTCGTTGGCCGACAACAGCGGGCGCCCCAACATCCTTCACGCAGACGAGCAAATCCTTGATGTATTGCAAGTTGGCCATGAAAGGATGGAGATTGCCTTCGATGGCAAGCTCACCCGATTTAGCCAAGGCCAGAATGTCGTGCTGACCGGCCGCCGCGATGGGTTGCCATAGCGCCTGCCAGGTCTCGCTGCGCGCTTTAAGGGAGAAATCCCACGTTGCCAGGGGCAGCGACACGGGCTCGACCTGGGTAACTGTGCCCTGGACGATGCGCACCAGCACTCGCACATCATCGAACTGAACCATCACGGTGACGTTTACGTCGCGCGCACGGCCAAACCCCTGCGCGGCACGCGCAAAGCGCTCGGCCTGGTCCTTTCCTGCGGCAGCGGATGCATGCATCCCCATACCTGTCTCCTTGATTTTGTATTAGCCCAACGTTTGATTTTTGTTTTCTAGCGCAGACTCTCGTTCTTTCTGACAGAACGTTTATTCTATTTTATCTGGTTGCTTTTGAAAGTGTCAACGATGGCGACGTGCGCGTTCCTGGCGCTCGCACGGACTGCGACCAACACATGACCGCCACGCTGACCGTAGACGGCGTGTTCAAAGCAATACGGATCAGAGGTTTTTTGGAGCGACCGCGGCGTTATG
>JBAZPE010000261.1:0-4548 GCA_041648375.1 Burkholderiaceae bacterium
GTGTGGCTGATGTGATCTGCCCCTGCGCACCAGGCTCGCCGCTTAGTTGGGCGGCGGCCACGCCCTGATCGGCGATGCGCAAGGGTGTATCGTCCCCTCTGGCGCCAACCTGGGGCAATACGCCCAGCATCGACGCCGTGGCGACGGCGCAGACCAGAATGACGGCGCCGGCCGCGGTAGCCATCAGGGGATGAATTTTGCGAGGATTGTTTGTGGATGTCATGACAGACTCCGTTGAAATGACCGTCTTCGGTATAGCACCCGCACCGCATTTCGGTCTGTTGCGAAAGTGACGGTTTGAAAGCCGTCCCCCGCTGCCGTCGCCAAAGCTTCCGGCTTGCGCGACAATGGGCCTATGAACGATCTGATCAGCGTGACCCAACTCGAAGCAGCCATCAATTTCTGGCGCCACCGCATCCCCGCCACGGGCGAAGAGGCACGCCTGTGTGCACAGGCGTCGGCGCTGGCCACGCCCTACGCAATGATGATTTTCGAGGGTAAGAAAAGCATGAGCGCCAATGCGCTCGGCGATGCGGCCCAAGCCGCCTATCGGCAGGCCATGGACGAAGGCGAGTCGGCCTAGAGCAACGCCCGGATGTCGTGCACCAGGGCATCCACACCCAGGTTGGGTGAGGCCAGCACGCGGGCTTCACCCTTGCGATCAAAGATATAGAACGCAGCGGTGTGATCCATGCTGTAGTTGCCATCTTTCTGTGGCGCCCGTGCGTAATAGGCCTTGAAGGTCGAGGCTGCGGCACGCGTCTGTGCCTGGTCACCCCGCAGTGCCACGAACCTGGGGTCGAACGCCGACACGTACGCCTGCAGCACCTCCTGCGTATCCCGCTCGGGATCGACCGTGATCAGCGCCACCTGAACATGCTGAGCGTCAGACCCGAGTTTTTTCAGGACCTCGGCCATTTCCGCAAGCGCCGACGGGCAGACGTCCGGGCACTGGGTGAAACCGAAGAAATAAACCTGCACTTTGCCCGAGTAGGAGGCCAGCGTGCGCGCCTGCCCAGTCTGATCAGTGAGTGCCAGATCACGCCCCAGATGGGTGCCCGTGATGTCGGTGCCCTTGAAGCTGGGCGTATCGCCGCCACTGCAGGCGGCCAGCCCGGCCAGCAGCGCCATGGCGAGCAGCTTGCCCGCACGAACGGCAGCAAGCGCAAGTGAACCCTGTGCCGTAACGGCGAAACCTGTTGAGTGCATGGATCTAACCGTCTAGGGGTTGGAGGATGACGTGCATTGCACGATGCCGTCGGCCGGATGACCGATCATCACAGGATGAGCGCCACCCAGTGATCCACCAGCAGCGCGAGAAACAGCAGTGACAGGTAGATGATGGAGAAGCGGAACATGGCGCGCGCGAGCGCATCGCTGTATTGGCGGTACAGCCGCCAGGCATAGCTGAGGAACATACCCCCCAGCACCAGCGCCGAGATGAGATAGAGCATGCCGCTCATGCGCACCGCATAGGGCAGCAGTGTGGTGGCCAGCAAGGCGACGCTGTAGAGCAGAATCTGCAGGCGGGTGAATTGTTCACCGTGGGTGACCGGCAGCATCGGCAAACCGGAATTGATGTAATCCTGATTTCGATAGAGTGCCAGCGCCCAGAAATGGGGCGGTGTCCAGATGAAGATGATGAGCACCAGAATCCAGGCTTCGGCCGGCACGGCGTTGGCAATCGCGGCCCAGCCCAGCGCGGGTGGCATGGCGCCGGAGAGCCCGCCGATCACGATGTTCTGGGGCGTGCGGGGCTTGAGAATGACGGTGTAGATCACCGCATAGCCAACGAAGGTGGCAAAGGTGAGCCACATGGTCAGCGGATTGACCATGTGATAGAGCACCAGCATGCCTGCGCCACCCAGCAGGCCCGACAAGGCCAGCACTTGTGCGTCGGTGATGCTGCCCCGCGCCGTGGCCCGGCGCGCCGTGCGCAGCATGCGGGCATCGACCTGCTGCTCGATCAGGCAGTTGATAGCGAACGCCGCAGCAGCCAGCAACCAGATGCCCAGGGTCGCCCAGGCGACCACGGCCAGATCGGGCAGCCCTGGCGTGGCCAGGAACATCCCGATCACAGCACAGAAGACGGCCAATTGGGTGACACGCGGCTTGGTCAGCACCAGATACTGGCGCAACAAGCCGGAAGAAGGAGCGGCAAGACTGGTCATGCGACTATTTTACCGCTCTCGGCAATGGGACGCGCTGCAGGGCCGCCCGCACTGGCCAGGCGCACCAGCAGGGTCGTGGCAGCGAGCACCAGACCGGCGGCGCCACCGTTGTGCAACACGGCGATCAGCAACGGCCACTGAAAGAAAATGGTCGTCAGGCCCGTGAACAGCTGTGCCAGCAGCAGTGCCAGCACCAGATGCGCGGGGCCGCGCAGGCCGGGTTCGGCGCGCATGCGCCAGGCCAGCAGGCCCACGAACGCGAAAACGACAAAGGCAAAGTTGCGGTGTACCCAGTGGATCGCGGTCAGCGCATCCTGGGAAATCATCTCGCCCGATGGCAACTCGCCCAGCCCGCGGATGAGGGAATAGCCACCATGGAAATCCATGGGCGGCATCCACTGCCCGTGGCAGGTCGGAAAATCCATGCAGGCCAGTGCCGCGTAGTTGGTACTGACCCACCCGCCCAACGCGATCTGTACGATCAGCAGCCCGAACGCCACCGCCATCCAGGGCCGCCATCGTCGGGCCTGAATCGCTACAGGAGGATGCGCGCGCTCGCGTGCGGCCAGCCAGGTCATCAGCGCCAACAGCAGCATGCCGCCCAGCAAGTGCGCAGTGACCACCACCGGCATGAGCTTATGTGTAACGGTCCACGCACCGAACGCGCCCTGCACGCAGACGGCCACCAGCGTGACGGCCGCCAGACGCGGGCTATGCCCCAGGCGGCCCCGAAAGCGCCATGCCATGAAGGTGATCGCGATGATCAGCATGCCCAGCAGCGCCCCCACATAGCGGTGGATCATTTCGATCCAGGCCTTGGGGAGCGTGACCGGCCCGTAAGGCATGCTGCGCACGGCTTCATTGATGTGATGCAGCGCGCCCATGGGCGTGACCGCGCCATAACAGCCGGGCCAGTCCGGACAGCCCAGACCGGCATCGCTCAAGCGCACGAAGGCGCCGAACATGATGAGGTCCAGGGTCAGAAACCAGGTAAAGAAGACGACCTTGCGGTAGCGTCGAACGAGCGGGTCCATCGATTATCCAATTCTTGACTGGCGCAACAGCTGGCGGAAATTGTCGCGCACTTTGACCGGGTCGGCCTCGCCGGGAAACTGCAGCATCAAATGACCCAGTGGATCTATGACCCAGATCGGTGCCTTGAGTTCGGCATGCAGGCCGGGCGTCACCGAACCGGGTGACCGACCGAGCAGAAACTGCGCAGCGGCAACGGGATCGGCACGCAACATGATCGTACCCTGATACGCATCGAGCACGCGCTGCGGCACGGGCTGGTCATCGGTGATGATCCAGACCCGCGCGGCCCGATCGACGTTCTTGCCCTGGCTGGCGTGAACATTACGGGTGATGAATAACTTGCGGGCACAATCGTCGCCGCAATCGCCGTCGTCGGCCACCAGCAGCACCCAGCGCCCCTTGAGCGTGGCCAGATCGAAGGGCTTGCCATCCAGCGTCGTGAGCGGGAGCGCCTGTGGCGTCGGTATGGTGCGCTGAGGCGAGATCAGCGTGCCGTAGCTGCGCCCATCATCGGGCCACCATTGCGGGTTCATGTACATGACCACTGCACCCACGATGGGCGCCAGGCTGACCAAAAAGACGATGAGCATCGGCAGCAGTGAGCGACGCGGCCCACGAACAGGGGAGCTGCCAGGGCGAACAGGCGAGGATGAGCCGTGGGAATCGGGCATAGTCATTTCCTTAAAGAGCGCTCAGGAACCCGGCGGGCGGGTGGACGACACGGCATGCTCGCGCGCACGTCGCCGCGTTCGCTGCCAGGCACGCCAGGCGACGACCAGCCAGGCAATGCCCGCAATAGCGGCGAACGCGAACCACTGGAAGGCATAGCCCTGGTTCTGGTTGTAATCCAGGGAAGGCTGGGGCCAGTCGCGCACCAGGCCATCGTCGTCGGGGCGAATCTGCTGCAGCACCACCGGCAGTACCTGCAGGCCGGACGCGCGCGCATAGTCGCCCAGGTCGAGATTCTGCACCACCGGCGCGGCCTCACCCTGCTTGACGTCGATGCGCTCGGGAAGACGGCTGTACTGGCCACCGCCCAATTCGAACAGGCGGGGCACATGCAGTGCGATCTCACCCTCGACGCTCTGCTGGCCTGCAGCGACATCGGGCAAGGTCGGGTGTCGGGTGTCGCTGAGTGAGCGAGGCATCCAGCCGCGCAAGACCAGCACGACGTGCGACGGATCGGCCGACAGGCGCAGAGGCGTGGCGACCCAGTAGCCCGGACGGCCCTGATGGTTGCGGTTTTCCAGCATGACCGAACGCTCGGGCATCCAGGTGCCCTGCGCACGGGCGCTGCGCCATGCAGTAAGCTGCGCACTGGGCGTATCGACGCCAAGATCGA
>JBAZPE010000262.1:0-4538 GCA_041648375.1 Burkholderiaceae bacterium
GTCGGTGCGTCAGTGGCCAAAGACGTTCCACGCAAGTTGAAGCTGGCGGACGCCGCACGCCTGAACCGTGACGTATGGATCGTGATTACGCTGGCGATGCTCATGGCGCTTGCTCGCTTTTCGGAAGCGTTCCTGCTGTTGCGAGCGAATCAGACAGGATGGTCGTTGGCCTGGTTACCGCTGATCATCGTCCTGCTGCATCTTGTGTATGGCATTGTTGCCTACCCTGCAGGCCGCGTCTTTGATCGAATTGGCCCGCGTGGCCTGCTTTTCGGAGGAATGGCATGTCTGATTGGTGCTGACTTGGCGCTGGCTGCGGCATCGGGACCTATGCTGCTGCTGGCCGGAATTGTGCTCTGGGGCGTTCATATGGGCCTCACCCAAGGCGTTCTGTCGACGTTGATTGCGCAGACTGCGCCGACGCATCTGACGGGCACCGCATTCGGGGTGTTGAGCGTGGGGACAGCCATAGCCGTGCTTGTGGGCAATGTGCTGGCGGGCGTTTTATGGGAGACCGCAGGCGCCACCTACACTTTCGTGGCAGGCGCTGCGCTCAGCCTGCTCGCGTGTATCGGAGTAGTGATTCTCTCGTCCCGACTGCGGAGCTAACCCTGGCGATATTTTCCGCACCGCCAATGAAAACGGGCTTGCGTCACCTGCCCGCAAACCCGCATGAATACTTGGTAGCCCCCCCGTGAGTCGAACACGGCACCAACGGATTATGAGTCCGCTGCTCTAACCAAGCATGAGCTAGAGGGCCAAACCTTCAAGCGCGCGATTATGACACGATCCGGCCGGGTGAGGCAAAGCCCGCACCCTACATGAACGTTCGCGAAGCTGGCGCCCCTTCAACATCGATCACCTTGGCAAATTCCCGCGCCATCGCAATCAGAGCCGCATCCTTATACCGCGGCGCAACCAATTGCACCCCCACTGGCAGCCCCTTCTCACCCGTCGTACACGGCACGGCCAGGCAAGGCACATGCATCAAGGTCCAGAGCGAGTTGAAGACGTGGTCGCCGGTGCTGTGCAGCCCCAACGGCGCTTCGCCCGTGGATGCAGGCGTGAGCAGCACGTCCACGCCAGCGTCCTGCATAAGCGCACCAAACTGCGCACGACACACGTCGGCCAGATCGTAGCCAGCCACGATCTCCTCCGGTGTGATCGCCCCCTCCTCCTTGAAATGCGCCTGGAAGTCTGGATGCAACGCCTGACCGAACTGCAGGTGAAGGTTCATGAACGCTGCCCTGCCCTCGCCTCGAAGAATGGCATCGTGCGCCTGGCGTATGCCGTCGAACGGCGGTGGCAGTTCGAAGTCTACGACGGTGACGCCCGCATCCCGCAAGCGCTGCGCAGCGGTAGTCAAGGCCCGCTCGCCTGCAGGCTCGATGCTGGACCATACCGGCGACCGGCACAGCCCCACGGTGACCCGGGGCAGTTCGCTCAGCGTCTGCCCCGCACCGTGCATTCTGTAGGCCTGTGCCATCAAGTCCAGATCATCCACACTGCGACCGAACCAGCCGACCGTGTCCATCGCTGAATACAGTTTGACGCCCTCACGACTGACCGCGCCCCAGGTGGGTTTCAAGGCATAGATGCCATTGAACGATGCAGGACGAATATGCGAGCCGCCCGTTTGTGTCCCCAGCGCCAGCGGTACCTGGTAGTCGCCCACCGCTGCGGCGGATCCGGATGACGATCCGCCCGGTGTGTGGGCAACATTCAAGGGGTGCCGCGTGGCAGCTTTGCGTCCGGCCGATGCAAACTCCACCGTGTCCGTTTTGCCGAACAGCAGCGCGCCCGAGGACCGTGCAATGGCCACGCAGGCCGCATCACGTGCGGGCTGAAAACCTTGAAAATGCGGTGAATTGAAGGTGGTGGGCATGTCGCCGGTGTCGATCATGTCCTTCACACCCAGGGGAAGGCCGTGCAGCGGTCCGGCGACAGGTCGCTTGTCGATCTCGCGGGCGGCCTTCAGGGCCGATGCAGGGTCGAGATGCAGCCAGGCGCGCACCTCGGCATCCCGATCCGCCACACGTTCCAGGCAACTGCGCACCAGCGCTTCGCTGGTCAGTGCGCCGGACCTGATGGCTTGAGCGGCCTGCGCCGCCGTTAGTTGAAAGGGTTCCATGTTCATGCCCGTTATACGAGGTCGACCGCGGCCGGCACGAGGGAGGCCATGTAGGCCTGCGCACGGGTCAGCGGGATGATGTCGGCGTACTTCTGACCCAGGTCAAACAGGCTGGCCTCGTGCGGGCCTTGGGCGCGGTCGCCCACGCACTCTGGCACCAGCATCGGGCGCAGTCCATATGCCGAGGCGTCCACGGTGCTGGCACGCACACATCCGCTGGTGGTGCACCCGGTGATGAACAAGGTGTCGACATTCTGAGAGATCAGCCACGCCGCCAAAGTCGTTCCAAAAAAGGCTGAGGCGTGCCGTTTCTGGGCAACGTATTCGCCAGCGATGGGTTTGACGCTTTCGACGAATTGCGCAGCGGGGCTGTCAGCGGTGAGCTCGCAAAGCTTGGGCACTTTCATGCCGAAGGTGCCAATGTCGAAGCCGCCCTCCTGCGCGGCGAATCGCACATGGGCGATGGGCATGCCGGCTTCTCGCGCGCTGGTCAGCAGTTGCGCGGTAGAGGCGATGGCATCGTTGATGTTGTAGCCGCCGAAAGCCTCTTCACGGGTGAAGCCCTCCTGAAAATCGATCACCAGCACGGCCGCTTTGTTGCCGTAGCCCAACTGTTGACCGAAAACCTGTTTTTTATAGATGTCCAGATCACTCATTTCGATTCCCCTAGATGGTGCATGCAATGCCAGGATTGCATGCAATTTAATTAGAAATTCGCCATTTTGATGCGACATCAACACCAGATTGGTGCAGAACAATACTTTGAAACGCATCAAAATCGGCGAATATCCTATTTAATGCCACTATCATCTCGCATTTCATAGGGTTTTTCCCTGATGTTGCAGCACAGCAAGTGCGTATAAATTGCATGCATTATTAATGTGCAACTGCACAATAACGTCAGCAAGGGGAAAAGCATGGCAAACGACGGATTCAAGGTGCGTCTTTCGCGCCGTCAGTTCACTGCAGCGGCTGTGACGACCGCTGCAACCCTCTCGATGGGGCTGAGCCGACTCGTGCAGGCGCAGGAGGCCAAGACGCTACGCATTCGAATTTCGTCCGATATCGGCAATCTGGATCCTGCCAAGATCTTCCAGATCGAGAATCAGTCGGTTGCCACGCACATCTACAACGGAATGGCCAAGTACGATGAGGCAACCAACAAGATCGTCCCCGACCTCGCCAGCGGCTGGGAAGTCTCCGAGGGCGGCAAGGTCTACACCTTCACCTTGCGCGAGGGGGTGACCTGGCACAAGGACTACGGCGCCTTTACGTCCGACGATGTGAAGTTCTCATTCGAGCGCGTGCTCGATCCCAAGACTGGCAGCAGTTATGCGGGCCAGTTGTCGTCCATCGCGTCTATCGAGACGCCCGCGCCCGATAAAGTCGTGATCACGTTGAAGGCGGCGAACTCGGGCTTCCTGCACAAAATGGCCGCGTTCAATCAGGGCTGGATCGTGAGCCGCAAAGCGCTGGCAGACATCGGCGAGGAAAAATATCGCCTGAATCCGATCGGTACCGGCCCCTTTATTTTCGATCGCTGGACACCGGGCCAGGAAGTGCGCTTGCTTGCCAATACGGCTTATTTTGGTGGCGCGCCCAAAGTGCAGAGCATCGTGTTTCGCCTGATCCGCGACGAGACCGCATCGGCCATTGCGCTGGAGAATGGCGAAGTCGATATTTTCTTTGGCCTTCAGCAGCCCGAAGTCATTGCTCGCCTGAAAGGGTCGGCCAATGTGACGGTGCTGGACCGCCCTGCCAATCACACCATCAACCTGGTGCTCAACACCGAGATCAAGCCACTGGATGACGTGCGTGTCCGACAGGCGATTATGTTCGCCATCAATCGCGACGCATTGATCAAAGGCTTTTTCAAGGACACCAAGCGGGCCGCTTTCAATGTGCTCACCCCATCCTTTCCCGAATACACGGAAGATGTGCCGCACTACGCCTACGATCCCGAAAAAGCGCGCGCGCTGCTGAAGCAGGCTGGACAGACCTCATTCCCTCTGGACCTGATCACGCCTGCAGCAGCGCCCTATGACAAGATTATTGTGCCGATCGCCAACGACCTGATGAACGTCGGCATTCAGGCCAGTATCAAAACGCTGGAACGCGGCGCATTTCTACAGGCGCGCGGCAAGGGCAATATTCCAACCTCGATCACCGGCGTGGTCGGTGCACCCGATCCCGATAGCCCCATTTTGTCCCTCTATTCGCGCTCGGCCTTTCCGCCAGGGTTGAACACGGCGCATTACGCGCAGATCGAAGACCTGATCGCCCAGGCCAGCGCCGCGCCAGACGAGGCGGCCCGCAAGGTGGCCTATGCCGCCATCTTGAAGAAAACCATGACGGATGTGCCCGTGATCCCGCTGTATGCAGACAATCTGTATATCGCCCACACCAA
>JBAZPE010000263.1:0-4534 GCA_041648375.1 Burkholderiaceae bacterium
TTGGCGTGCACCAGCGTCACACGTCGTTGCGACAGGGCAATGGCCTGTTGCTCGAAGGTCGGTTCGAATCCGGTCGGTGTGAACGAGGCAGTCAAAGGGGGCATATATCCATGGCATGTCGAGTGCGCCAGTCCGACGCGAGGCTTGCAGCACAACCGGCAAGCATACCGCGCACAACCGGGCAGGGAGGGCCGGGGCTGCCTCATCTGCGCCAAACAGTTAAAATCCCACTTTCGCTTCCCTCCTTCGGTCCGAATCGTGTCCCACGTCCAGCATTTGCAAGGCTCTTCCGCCCTTTCCCCCTTCCGTCGCGATCGTCTGGTCGCCCAGCTCAAGCAGGCTGGCGTACCTGTCGCCGACATCAGCGCCCGGCATGAACACTTCGTGTGGACCGACGCCCCGCTGAGCCCCGCGGATCAGCAGCGCCTGGGCGAGTTGCTGGATTACGGTCCGGCCGGTGACGCCGTCGATGGCGGCGTCGTACTGCGAGTCGTACCGCGCCTGGGCACCATCTCGCCCTGGGCCAGCAAGGCGACCGACATTGCACACAACTGTGGGTTGGCGGGGGTGCGTCGGGTCGAACGTGGTCTGCGCTACACCCTGGTGCCCGAGCGTGGCCTGCTGGGTGCCAAGAAGATCGACGCCGATGCGCTGGCCCGCGCGGCCAACTGTCTGCACGATCGCATGACCGAGACGGTAGTGGATGCGGCATTCGACGGGCAGGCGCTGTTCACGCCCCTGGCGAGCAAGCCCATGCGGACCATGCCGGTGCAGGCGCAGGGCCGCCAGGCGCTCGAAGTGGCCAACACCGAGCTGGGCCTCGCGCTGTCCGATGACGAAATCGATTATCTGACCCAGGCCTTTGGCGATCTGGGACGCGACCCCACCGATGTCGAACTGATGATGTTCGCCCAGGCGAACAGCGAGCACTGCCGTCACAAGATTTTCAATGCCCAGTGGGTCATTGACGGCGCGCCGCAATCCAAGACGCTGTTCGGCATGATTCGCGAGACCCACGCGGCGCAGCCTGAAGGCACCATCGTGGCCTATTCCGATAACGCTGCCATCATGGCAGGCGGGCAGGCATCGCGGTTTTTTGCAGCCGGTGCCGATGCCCAGGGCGCGCCGACCTACGCACGTCGCGACGCGCTGGTGCACACGCTCATGAAGGTGGAAACGCACAACCACCCCACGGCCATCGCCCCGTTTCCGGGTGCGTCGACCGGCAATGGGGGCGAGATCCGGGATGAGGGTGCCACCGGACGCGGCTCCAAGCCCAAGGCGGGGCTGACCGGTTTCACGGTTTCGCACCTGCGCATCGACGATGCCCTGGCGCCCTGGGAGGCCGACCATCATGGCTTGCCCGATCGCATCGCCAGCCCGCTGGACATCATGATCGAAGGACCGCTGGGTGGCGCCGCCTTCAACAACGAGTTCGGTCGGCCCAACCTGCTGGGCTATTTCCGCACGTTCGAACAGACTGCGGGTGGCACGCGGTGGGGCTATCACAAGCCCATCATGATTGCCGGTGGCCTGGGCAGCATCGACGACGGGCTGACCAAGAAGAATGAAATCCAGGACGGCAACCTGCTGATCCAGCTGGGCGGGCCGGGCATGCGCATCGGCATGGGCGGTAGCGCCGCGTCCAGTATGGGCGTGGGCAGCAACAGTGCGGAACTGGACTTCGATTCCGTGCAACGGGGTAACCCGGAACTGGAACGCCGTGTGCAGGAAGTGATCGATCGCTGCTGGCAGTTGGGCGAGAACAATCCCATCGTAGCGATTCACGATGTGGGTGCAGGCGGTCTGTCCAACGCTTTTCCTGAACTGGTCAACGATGCTGGACGGGGTGCGACGTTCGATTTGCAACGTGTGAATCTGGAAGAGTCCGGCATGTCGCCGGCAGAAATCTGGAGCAACGAGGCGCAGGAGCGCTACGTTCTGGCCATTCACCCCGACGATTTGCCGCGCTTCGATGCCATGTGCCGGCGCGAACGCTGCCCGTATGCCGTGGTGGGCCGTGCGACCCAAGAGCGTCAGCTTCGTGTGGTCAACGGCGAGGGTGTGCCGGGTCTGGATACGGTCGGCCCTGCCGACGCCGTGCGCCCCGTGGATGTGCCCATCGATGTGATCCTGGGCAAGCCGCCACGCATGACGCGTGATGTCACGCGTGTGCCGGGCGTATCCGAGCCCATGGACCTGACGGTGGTGGGCCTGGACGAGGCGGTCGAGCGTGTGTTGCGGCATCCGACCGTTGCCAACAAAACCTTCCTGATCACCATCGGCGATCGCACCGTGGGTGGCTTGTCCAGCCGAGACCAGATGGTCGGACCGTGGCAGGTGCCCGTGGCCGATTGCGCTGTGACGCTGGCTGACTACGAAGGATTCCGGGGCGAAGCGATGGCCATGGGTGAGCGCACGCCGATCGCCATGCTCAACGCCCCGGCGTCGGGCCGTATGGCGGTAGCGGAATCGCTCACCAACCTGGCGGCGGCCGATGTGCACCGTATTGAAGATATCAAGCTGTCGGCTAACTGGATGGCGGCCTGCGGCGTCGCGGGTCAAGATGCAGCGCTGTTTGACACCGTGTCGGCCGTCAGCCACCTGTGCCAGACAGTCGGACTGTCGATTCCCGTGGGCAAGGACTCCCTGTCCATGAAGACTGCCTGGAAAGACGGCAGCGAGGACAAGCAGGTCGTCTCGCCGGTGTCCCTGGTGGTGACCGCGTTTGCGCCGGTGGGCGACGTGCGGGCCACGCTGACACCGCAGTTGCGCACCGATCAGGGCGACAGCGTGCTGATCGCCATCGATCTGGGCGCAGGCAAGCACCGCATGGGTGGCTCTATTCTCGCCCAGGCGTTCAACCAGGTGGGCAGCGATGTCCCCGACATCGACGAGCCTTCGCATTTGCGTGCGTTCTTCGTCACGATTCGTACCCTGGCGGAAGCGGGAACCTTGCTCGCCTATCACGACCGGTCCGATGGCGGCTTGTGTGCGACGCTTTGCGAAATGGCGTTCGCGGGCCGTGTGGGTGTGTCGGTCAATCTGGACATGCTCACCTTCGACCCGAACAGTGCCGACTGGGGCGACTTCAAGATTCGTCCCGAACAGGTCAAAGTGCAACGCGACGAGGCCACTATCAAGGCGTTGTTTACCGAGGAAGCGGGTGCAGTGATCCAGGTGCGTGCAGCGGATCGCGACGCCGTGTTGCAGGTGTTGCGTGGTGCTGGCTTGTCCCTGCAGTCCCATGTCATCGGCGGTTTGAATGACAGCGATACCGTCGAATTCTTCCGCGATGGCAAGAAAGTGTGGGAGCGCCCGCGTGTGGATCTGGGGCGCATCTGGAGCGAGGTGTCCTACCGCATCATGGCCCGTCGCGACAATCCGGCCTGCGCGCAGGCCGAGTGGGACGTGTGGCAAGACCGTGCCGACCCGGGCATGTCGCCCGTGGTGACTTTCGATCCGCAGCAGGACGTGGCTGCACCCTTTATTTCCACAGGTGCGCGACCGCGCGTGGCCATCCTGCGCGAGCAGGGTTGCAACAGCCAGGTCGAAATGGCCTGGGCTTTCGATACGTCCGGCTTCGAGGCCGTTGACGTGCACATGACGGACTTGCTGACCGGTCGCGCCGATCTGGCCACGATGCAGGGCTTGGTTGCGGTCGGCGGATTCAGCTATGGCGATGTGCTGGGCGCAGGCGAGGGCTGGGCGCGCACGATTCGTTTCAATGCGCAATTGGCTGACCAGTTCGCGGCCTATTTTGCTCGCCCCGATACCTTCGGTCTGGGCGTGTGCAACGGCTGCCAGATGCTGGCCGCCCTGGCACCCATGATCCCAGGTGCCGAACACTGGCCTCGCTTCACGCGCAACCAGTCTGAAAAGTACGAAGCACGGTTGTCGATGGTGGAAGTGCTGGAATCGCCCTCGATTTTCTTTCAAGGCATGGCGGGTTCACAGGTTCCGGTAGCCGTGGCCCATGGCGAAGGGTTCGCGAACTTCTCCACTCAGGGCGACGCCTCGCGCGTGCTGGCGGCGGCCCGCTTCGTGGACAATCGCGGGCAGGCGACCGAGGCCTATCCGTTCAACCCCAACGGCAGTCCGGGTGGCCTGACGTCGGTCACGACCGCCGATGGTCGCTATACCGCGATCATGCCGCATCCCGAGCGCGTGACGCGCAATGTGATGATGTCGTGGGCGCCTGAGAACTGGGGTGATCAGGACACCGGCGGCGCCTATTCGCCGTGGATGCGTTTCTTCAGGAATGCGCGGGCGGCCATCAAGTAATTTGGCCGTGCCACTGTGACGAAGGGAGTGCTCTTCGTGCGCGGGGGGCGTTGCCATCCCCAGTCATGCTGACTTGCATGAAAAAGCGGCCCGTTTGGGCCGCTTTTCCTTTGAAGTGACATGCATCGCCACGCATGGCTTAACGCCCCGTGTTGCGTCCGCGTGTAGGAGCGGGGCGCGTGCCTGCCTGAGCGACTGGCGCCGTGCGCTGGCGGTTCATAAAAGCGCGGTACGCCTTGCTGGCCAGCCC
>JBAZPE010000264.1:0-4528 GCA_041648375.1 Burkholderiaceae bacterium
ACGTGCCGCCGGCTTATACTCGCCTCCATTCAATCCGGACGATCACCATGGCCACCGCCTCACCCCTATCGCCTCCGTCAAGCCCGATCCTGGGTATGCCGGGCATTGGCGCACTTGTTTTTCTGATTGCAGGCACCCTCTTGCTGGGCAACTATTTTGGTGCCGCTCAAGGGGCACTGTTCCTGGTGGGCGGTGCGCTGGGCATATCGCTTTATCACGCGGCTTTCGGTTTCACGTCGGCGTGGCGCGTGTTCATCATGGATGGTCGGGGCAGGGGCCTGCGCGTGCAGATGATTCTGCTTGCCCTGGCTGTCGTGCTGTTCTTTCCTGCGCTGGCCAATGGGGTGCTGTTCGGCAATCCGGTGCGCGGGCTGGTGAATCCGGCTGGGGTGTCGGTCATCATCGGCGCGTTCATGTTCGGGATAGGCATGCAACTGGGCGGCGGCTGCGCGTCAGGCACCCTGTTCACGGCAGGCGGTGGCAATGCCCGCATGCTGATCACATTGCTGTTCTTCGTGATCGGATCGGTGCTGGCCACCGTGCATTTCGACTGGTGGGTCAGCCTGCCATCGGTGCCGCCCACGTCGCTGGTGCAGGTCTTCGGCGCGACGGGAGGGATCGCCATATCGTTATCGCTCTTCGCGTTGATTGCGATTGTCACGGTGGTGATCGAAAAGCGCCGTCATGGTGCACTGGAAGTGCCAGAAGCCCCAGCACGCAAGGGCTTGGCCCGCTTCACGCGCGGGCCCTGGCCGCTGGTGATGGGGGCTGTCGCGCTGGCGCTGCTTAATTTCCTGACGCTGGCGTTGTCCGGGCGTCCTTGGGGCATCACCTCTGCCTTCGCCTTGTGGGGCGCCAAGGGCGCGCAGGTGCTCGGCTTCGATCCTTCGGCGTGGGCCTATTGGCAGACGCCGGGCAATGCCAAGGCGCTGGCATCCAGCGTTTTCGCAGACGTCACTTCAGTCATGGATTTTGGCATCATCGGTGGCGCCATGCTGGCGGCCGCCTTGGCGGGTAAGTTTGCGCCCAGCCTGAACATCCCTCTGCGTTCGGTGATCGCGGCGGTCGTGGGCGGCCTGCTGCTGGGCTATGGGGCTCGGATCGCCTACGGGTGCAACATTGGCGCCTACTTTTCAGGCATCGCTTCGGGCAGCCTGCACGGTTGGCTCTGGCTGATCGCGGCCTTTGCGGGCAACATGCTGGGTGTGCGCCTGCGCCCGATGTTTTTCGAACGAAGCAAAGTGGTGCTTTCGCGCGCGGATGGTTAGTCGACGCTGCCCGCCAGAATGATGAAAGCCCGCAAGACACGATGTGCTTGCGGGCTTTTTGCTGGCCTGACCCGATGAGGCGACGGTTATCGCCATCACCTCACCAGTCGGTGTCGTCACCCATCAAGGTGCGGGGTCGTCGGTCAGATGTTCTTCGAGCTTGTCGAAGATCTTCTGTGTTGCACCCCGAGCATGCAGGGCAAACAGCAGCAGCGAGCGGCCCGTAATCTGATAGACGTCGCCGGCTTCGAAGTCGGGCAGTTCGGCCCGGATCGGTGCATTCGTGTCGATCAGGCAGCTCCACTGGTCGCTGCCAGGGATCTGCGGCAGCGTGAAGTCCACGACATCGTGGTGGGCGTTGAAGACCAGCAACAAAGTGGCGTCAGACGCTGGGCGACGAATGCCGGTGGTAGGCGCACGACCATCAATGACCAGCCCGAAGCAGCGCATGGTGCTGTCTTCCCACTGCTCCTGGCTGAGTTCGTCACCTGACGGACTGAGCCATTTCACGTCTGCGATCTGCAGATCCTCATGGAACTCGCCCGTGAGGAAGCGGCCACGGCGAAGGGCGGGCAGGGTACGACGCAGGCGTGTCAGCTTGCGCACGAACTCCATCAGCGCCTGACCTTCCTCATCGATATCCCAGTTCACCCAACTGATCTCGCTATCCTGGCAATAGGCGTTGTTGTTGCCTTGTTGCGTGCGACCGAATTCGTCGCCCGCCAGTATCATGGGCGTGCCCTGTGAGAACAGCAGGGTGGCCAGCATGTTGCGCTTCTGGCGCTCACGCAGTTCGCGGATCTCCGGGTCGTCGGTCGGGCCTTCGACACCGCAATTCCAGGACTTGTTGTCGGAGTGACCGTCACGGCTGTCTTCGCCGTTCGCCTCGTTATGCTTGTCGTTGTAGGACACCAGGTCGTTCAACGTGAAGCCGTCGTGGGCCGTGATGAAGTTCACACTGGACCAGGGGCGGCGGCCGCGATGATTGAACTTGTCGCCTGACCCGGTGATACGCGTGGCCAGACGCGGTGCCACACCTTCCTCACCTTTCCAGAATTCCCGCACCGTGTCGCGGTACTGGTCGTTCCATTCGGCCCAACCTGGTGGGAAGCGCCCGACCTGGTAGCCGCCGGGGCCGCAATCCCAAGGTTCGGCAATCAGCTTGACGCTGGAAAGAATCGGATCCTGACGGCAACTGTCGAGAAAGCCGCCACCTTCATCAAAGCCATCGGGTTCGCGTCCCAGGATGGTGGCCAGATCGAAGCGGAAACCGTCGACATTCATCTCCGTCACCCAGTAACGCAGGCTGTCGGTCACCATCTGCAGCACGCGCGGGTGCGACAGGTTCAGGGTGTTGCCGGTACCGGTGTCGTTGATGTAGTAACGATTTTCATCCGGCATCAGTCGATAGTAGGACGCGTTGTCGATGCCGCGGAAAGACAGCGTCGGGCCGAGTTCACTGCCTTCGGCGGTGTGGTTGTAGACCACGTCCAGAATGACTTCCAGGCCGGCTTCATGAAAACGATCGATCATGTTTTTCAATTCGCCGATGGCGCCCGGGCCCTGCGCGAAAAAGCGCGGGTCGGCAGCGAAGAAGCCGATGGTGCTGTAGCCCCAGAAATTGGTCAGCCCTTTTTCGGTCAGGTGACTATCGTTGAGGAACGCATGAATGGGCAGCAGTTCGACCGAGGTCACACCCAGGTTCTTGATGTGGTCGATCACGGCTTGTTGACCCAGGCCTTCGAACGTTCCTTGCAGGTGCTCAGGCACTGCCGGATGGCGTTTGGTGAAGCCCCGCACATGGGTTTCGTAGAAAATGGTTTTTTCCCATGGCACACGGGCCCGGGTGGGATGGACCCAGTTGAACGACTGGTCAACCACCTGACATTTCTGGACGAACGGCCCACTGTCGCGCTCGTCGAACGTGAGGTCGTCGCCTTCTGCATTCAGGGTGTAGCCGAATACTGCCGGGTCCCACGTCAGTTCACCAACATGCGCCTTCGCATAGGGGTCCAGCAGCAGCTTGTTCGGATTGAAGCGATGCCCGTTCTCGGGCTCGTAAGGGCCGTGCACGCGGTAACCATATACGGCACCGGGCTTCAGACCCTTGATGTAGACATGCCAGACTTCATCGGTGTATTCCGGCAGAATGACGCGTTCGGTTTCATTCTTGCCGCTCGCATCGTAGAAGCAAAGCTCGACCTTGGTCGCATGGGCCGAGAACAGCGCAAAGTTCACGCCTTCACCGTCCCAGGTCGCGCCCAGCGGGAAAGGCGCGCCTTCGGATATGGAAAGAGGGGATGACATGGGTGGGAGACCTAAGTGTGGATGATGCGCGCGGGTTGCGGCGCAACATTGATAGCAATCTACGTGCCGATGTACGCAGATAAGCGGGTATTTGGGCCGGTTGGACCGAAATTTGCTTATCTGATGGCCTCACGAGTTTAGCGCGCGGTGGAGATCGACATGGACAGGCAGGACAATGCGGTGAAAGTCGACCGGTCGCAACCCCCGCGCGGCTCAGGTGATGAGGGCGGGCGCGGGAATCTATCGGCGCTGTTCGAGCGCTTCGCCGCTGCCGTCACGGCACGTGCGGGCTCGCCCGCCGCCTTCTGCGTTGCGATCTCGCTGGTCGTGGTGTGGGCGGTAAGCGGGCCGATTTTTGGCTTTTCCGAAACCTGGCAACTGGTGATCAATACAGGTACGACCATTATCACGTTCCTGATGGTATTCCTGATCCAGCAGAGCCAGAACAAGGACAGCCGTGCCGTGCATGTCAAACTGGACGAGTTGCTCAAGCTGCAGAGCAATGGCGGTGACGAGATGATCGACATCGAGGATCTGACTGAAGCTCAGATCAAGCACCTCGCGCAGCAGTTCAAGAACAAGGATGTGGCGCATTGATCGGCGTCGGCATGCGCGACGTCCATGCCGCCACCGCGTGCGCCGCGAGCTAATGTGAAGGTGGCGCAGTCAGGTTCGATCCGCAGGATCAGCGCGCGCCGAAGAGATCCTGGGCGGCCAGCGGACGCCCGAAGAGCCAGCCTTGCGAGAGCGCGCGGTCATCCAGAGCCAGATAATAGGCCGCCTGTTCGTTTTTCTCGATGCCCTCGACCACCAGCGTCAACCCCAGTGATTTGGCCATGGCCACGACTTGAGGGGCAATGCTGTCGCCGGCACCCTCTTCATGCAGTGCGCGGGTGAAGGATCGATCCAGTTTGATGGCATCGACGTGCAACTGCGCGAGATACGACAGACTG
>JBAZPE010000265.1:0-4527 GCA_041648375.1 Burkholderiaceae bacterium
GTGTGCGAAAGTGTTGAGTTCCTGCATGGGCAGGGCGTCCATATCGGCACGCAGTCCGACGGCACGCGTGCTGGTGCCGCGGCCCTGGATGACACCGACCACGCCGGTCTTGCCCAGTCCACGATGCACTGCCACACCCCAGCTTTCCAGTTGCGTTGCAACTAGATTGGACGTGCGAATTTCTTCGTAGCCAAGCTCTGGATGAGCGTGTAAATCACGGCGAATGCTGGCAATTTCATCCTGCCATGCAACGAGGGGTTCGATCAGGTTCATGATGGTCCATGGGTGCGATGTACTGTAAGGCAAGGGTATCATCAAACCGATAAACCACAGATGGAGACAACCCTATGCAACGTCCCTGGCTCGCCAGCTATTCCCAGGATGTGCCTGCCGACATTTCTCCTGATGAGCAGGGCACGCTTGTCGACGTCCTTGATCGTGCCTGCAAGCGGCACGCAAAGGCCATCGCCTGCACGGCGATGGGCGCAAACATCACCTACCGTCAGATCGACACCTGGGGCGATGCCTTCGCCGCGTGGCTGGAATCTGCTGGCGTGGAACGAGGAGAGCGTGTGGCCCTGATGATGCCCAACGTGCCAGCCTACCTGGCAGCGCTGCTCGGCGTGTTGCGCAAGGGGTGCGTCGTCGTCAACGTCAATCCGCTCTACACCGCGGATGAACTTCAGCGCGTGCTGCGTGACAGTGGTGCCCAAGTCATCGTCATCCTGGAGAACTTCGCCCATACGCTGCAGGCGGTGAAAGACCGTGCGGCACTGCGTCATGTGGTGGTTACCGGGCCGGGCGACCTGCTCGGCCCGATCAAGTCCAGGGTCGTCAACCTGGGGGCCCGCTATCTCAAACGCATGATTCCTGCATGGGAGATCAGTGGGGCAATTACCTTCGGCGAGGTGCTCGCGCGCGGCGCACGTGCGGCCTACACCCGACCGATGATCACCATGGGCGACCTGGCCATTCTGCAGTACACCGGCGGCACGACAGGAACGCCCAAGGGTGCCATGCTCACGCATCGCAACATCGTTGCAAACATATTGCAGATCGACGCCGTCGCGCATCCCGTTCTGAAGGGCGCACCCGGTCAACTGGTCATCCTGAGCGCCTTGCCGCTCTACCATATCTTCGCGCTGACGGTGTGTGGCTTCTATGCCATGCACAAGGGCATGCGCAACGTGCTGATTATCAATCCACGCGATCTTCCCACGCTGATCAAGGCCTGGCGTGAAACGGGCGTGAATCTGTTTCCGGCGGTCAACACGCTGTTCAATGCGCTGAGTCATAACGAGGCCTTCGCGAAGCTGGATTTCTCGGCGCTGCGTCTCACCCTGGGCGGCGGCATGGCGGTGCAGCGCGCCGTGGCTGAGCGCTGGCTGGCGCTCACTGGTCATCCGCTCATCGAAGGCTATGGGCTATCCGAAACGTCGCCGGTGGCCGCCGTCAATCCCACCGATGGCGCGGCGTATACCGGCGCGATCGGGTTGCCCGTGCCCTCCACCGATATCGCTATCCTGAATGATGCGGGCGAGGCGCTGGCACTGGGCGAGCAGGGCGAGATCGGCATCCGGGGCCCGCAGGTCATGTTGGGGTATTGGCACAACGACGCCGAAACCGAAGCGGCCATGACCGCCGACGGGTTTTTCCGCACCGGTGATATCGGCGTCATGGACGAACGCGGTTTCGTGCGCATCGTCGATCGTAAGAAAGACATGATTCTGGTCTCGGGATTCAACGTCTATCCCAACGAGGTCGAGGATGCGATGGCCTCACATCCCGGTATTCTTGAATGTGCCGCGGTTGGTGTGGCCAGCGAGCACTCGGGCGAAAGCGTCAAGCTCTTCGTGGTGAAGAAAGACCCGGCACTGACCGAGGCCGACGTGCTGGAGTGGGGCAAGACCAAGCTCACCGGCTACAAGCGACCGCGCGAAGTCGCCTTCCGTGCCGAACTGCCCAAGACGAACGTAGGCAAGATCCTGCGCCGCGAGCTGCGTGAGCCGCCGCCCGCTGCCTGAGGCTAGGGCGCTCGCCTGGGCAGTGCTGGTGCCACGTCAGGCCATCGCGTCGCCGATGCGCCGGACGGTGGCTTGGCACAACGTCGGTCAGGCCTTGCGGGGCAGCAAGTGGGGCGCGATCATATCGGCCAGCTGTCTGGCCACGGCCGCATTGCCGCTCACCACATAGCCCCCGATCGGCCAGGGGTCCACGCCATACATGTCCTCGGCTACCCCGCCTGCCTCGCGCACGAGCAGGGTGCCGGCGGCGACGTCCCACGATGCCAGGGCCATTTCCCAGTAACCGTCATAACGGCCGCACGCCGTCCAGGCCAGGTCCAGTGCCGCTGAGCCATACCGCCGCACCCCCCGCGTGGCTTGGAGTGCGGCCTCCAGCATCGGCATGTATTGATCGTAAAAACTGAAATCCCGGAACGGCATGCCCGTGGCCACGACGCTGGCCGAGAGCTCGGACGTGCGCGAGCACTTGATGCTCTTGCCGTTAAGCCAGGCGCCCACGCCGAAAACGGCAGTGAATAGCTCTTCGCGTGTGGGGTCATAGACGACAGCCACCAGTGGGGTATCGCGTTCCAGCACCATGTTGCCGCCGATGTGGCTGCCGGTATGGCCAATCAAGGCGATCGACACCGCATAATGCGGGATGCCGTGCAAGAAATTGGTCGTGCCATCGAGCGGATCGATATACCAGGTGGCGGCGCCTGCGACTTCGCCCCCTGTTTCTTCTGCAACAATACCCAGGCCTGGGGCTTTCTCGAGCAACACGCTCAGAATGGCCTGCTCAGCTTCCCGATCGGCCTGCGAAACCAGATCATTGCGCGCCTTGTGATCGATCACGAGATCGTCGCGATGGCTGGCATAGGATTGCAGGATCGCCGCGCCTGCATGGGCGGCCTGCACGGCAGTATCCAGCAGGGAGACCAGATCGAGGGGGGCGGGATGGGCGTTGTCGAGTGTTTGCATAGGTCACTTAAATAATGTGTGCCAGGCCAAAGCCTCGCCAGATGAAGATTCCGTACCACGTAGTGTCTATTCTAGGGTGTGTCGCCAACGCGAGCATGACAGTTCCAGCATGACGTCCTCTTTCATCCCCCTGCAGGCTGCCGACAGCAGCGCCGAGTGTCTGGCGCGAGCGTCCGATAGGCGTACCTGGCAGCAGGCCACGCGCCTGGTCGAACGCGTTCGTGCGCAGTGGACAGGTCCATCGTCCGTCGGCACGGGTCGGGATTCGTGCACGCTGTGCATAGTCGATTTTGCGGCGGGTGCTGCGTTTCTGGCACTGCTGCAGGCATGGCGTGCATGCGCCACGCGTCCCGCCACATTGCATGTGGTGGCCCTCGCGTCACGTCCCTGGTCGCACGACGCCTTGCGCACCATCCTCCATGCCCCTGGCGGGGCGGGCGATCCGAATGACGTCGCCAGCCTGCTGGCGCAGTGGCCTGCCTTGCTGCCAGGGCAGCATCGTCTGGTCTTCGACAACGCAGCAGTTACGCTCACGCTGCTTTTCGGGCAGGGCCGCCAGGTGCTGGACCGGGCGGGTTTTGGTGCCCATGGCTTTCTGGGCATGGATATGGATCTGCTGGCCGCCTTGGCTCGCCATGCGCGCGCACAGGCATGGTGGGTTTTCGAGCAGGACACCCCTATGCTCCAGCAGGCATTGCGTCAGGTTGGCTTCATGCCCGACCCCGCTCCTGACGAGGGCGATCTGCCGTCATTTCCCCGTATTGCCCGCCGCCGCAGTGCAATGGTGCCGCGTGCGGTCTGGCCGGAACCCGCCGATCCGGCCTCATGCACGGCTATCGTGGTCGGTGCGGGCATGGCCGGGGCAAGCATTGCCAGCACGCTGGCCAGACAAGGGTGGGCCGTGCAACTGATCGGCCTGGCAAACGCTCATCAGGGGCATTGCGCTGCTGCGCTCACGCCCGTCATCGCGCGCGACGACAATCCGCGCGCCCGTTTGACCCGAGCGGGCGCGCTGCGCGCTCGTGCGCACTGGCTAGCGTTCGGCAGCGATGTCGTGCGCCCAACGGGCACCCTTCAACTGGACCGTGCCCATGCACGTGCCGCAGAGGTCGAACAGACCCTTCAGTCCCTCCGGTTTCCACCGGCGTGGGTGCGAGCCGTCGATGCTCGGCAGGCAAGCGCCTTGGCTGGAATGCCCGTTACGCGGGGTGGCCTTTTCTTTGCCGACGGCATGCTGGTCAGGCCCGATCGCTTGATTGCCAGGCTCGCACAGACGCCCGGGGTCACGGCCGTGCATGCCGACGTGCATCGAATCGCGGCGTCTTCAAAGGGGTGGCAGGCCATCAACGCCGCTGGCGAGCCTCTCGCAGAAGCCGATCACATCATTGTTGCGGCTGCCCACGGCAGTGTGGCGATTCTTCGTGCCAGCCAAATGCTTGATGATGTGCCGCTACTCGCTGCCATGCAGCGTGTGGGGGGGCAGGTGACCTGCGTGCCTGCCGCCGATCTGGGGGGAGGGCCTGCGTGCGTGATCGGCGGAGAA
>JBAZPE010000266.1:0-4502 GCA_041648375.1 Burkholderiaceae bacterium
CCAGCGCCGCGGTCATCGCCTCTGCCGTAATCGCCACCACGTACAGCGCGGCCAGCAAGTGAGGGGAGAGTTCGCTCAGCATTGATCCAATCGCGTAATGGTGTGACGTTGCGCATAGAGCAGCAGGAGTCCCGGTACAGCAATGACCACGGTGACCAGAAAAAACCCGGGCCAGCCCAGATGCTGCACCAGAGGCGGTGTCAGCGGCCCGGCAAGATAGGTTCGACCGATGGCGGACAGGGCCGACAACAAGGCGAACTGCGTGGCAGAAAAACGCCGCTCGCACAGCGCCATGATCAATGCCACGAACGCGGCCGTACCCAGGCCGCCACACACGTTTTCAATCCCGACACCGATGGCCATGAGCCAGAGCTGACCCGGCATGACTGCGATCAGCCAATACGCCAGGTTCGATACCGCCTGCAAAATGCCAAAAATCATCAGTGATCGATACAGGCCAAGCCGCGCCATCAAGGCGCCGCCCGCCAGGGCACCGAAGATGGTCGCCACCAGACCCAGTACCTTGTTGACCCAGCCGACCTGATCAGGGGTGAATCCCGCTCCGCGAATCAGAAAAGTCGTCGACAAGGCGCCCGCAAAGGCATCGCCCAGCTTGTACAGAACGATCAGGATCAGAATGGTCCAGGCGTTGCGCCGGGAAAAGAACTCGCGCAGCGGCTCGGTCACTGCCAGCGCCAGAGATCGTGGGGCAGCGGCGGGCTTCTCGGGCTCGGGCGAGAGCACCGTCACCACCGCGCACACCAGCATCAGCCCGCCCATGAAAATATACGTACTGCCCCACCCCAACACTCGATAGGCGAGGATCAGTGCCAGACCGCCAGACACCACCATGGCCAGGCGATACCCCATGACTTTGACTGCAGCGCCCGCGCCTCGCTCTTCCTGGCGCAGAACGTCGGTGCAATAGGCATCGAAGGCGATATCCTGGGTGGCCGACAGAAACGCGATGAGCACCGCCAGCATCGCCATGGCGAACAACGCCTTGGAGGGCGTGAAAAACGCCATCGACATGATCGACAGCGCCAGCAGTACCTGGGTGCCGAACATCCAGCTGCGCCGCCGGCCCAGGAACGAAGGCGCGTAACGATCAACGAAAGGCGCCCACAGAAACTTCAAGGTATAGGCCGATCCGACCAGCGTCAAAAAACCGATTTCCTGCAGCGACACGCCATCGACGGTCGCCCAGGCCTGCAACGTGCCGGATGTTAATGCCAGTGGCAATCCGCTGGCAAACCCCAGAATGAGCAGGGGCAATACGCGTGGATTGAAGTAGACGCTGAGGGCGGGTGAAATACGGTTCTCCGTCAGGAAACGGCGGGCGCGCAGGCGAAGCGATAGACCGCCAGCGTGCTGCGCCACCCGGGCAAAACGCCAATCTCTCGCGACTCGTTAAACGTGGCACGCTCGACGATGCGCATGCCCAATTCGCCCGCGAGCGCTTCGAAATCGCGCAAGGTACACAGGTGGATATTAGGCGTGTTGTACCACTGATAGGGCATCTGGCCGGAGACCGGCATGCGTCCGGCAAGAATCGACATGCCGTAGCGCCAGTAGCCGAAGTTCGGAAACGATACGATGCCCTCGTGCGCCACGCGCGACATCTCGCGCAGGATGTGTTCCGTGCGGTGCATGGACTGCAGCGTCTGTGACAGAACGACCGTATCGAACTGCTTATCGTCAAAGAGTGCCAGGCCCTCTTCCAGGTTCTGCTGCAAGACGTTGACGCCCCGTTTGACGCAGGCAATGACCCGCGCGTCGTCGATCTCGATGCCCGCCCCGATCACTTGACGATTCACGCGCAACGAGGCCAGCAAGGTGCCGTCGCCACAGCCCAGATCGAGCACACGCGATCCCGGCTTCACCCACTGCTCGATGCGCGCCAGATCGGGACGCAAGGTAATGGGCGCCGAGGAATGTGCGAGGGTCATGCCAATACTCCAGTGGTGCGCGCACGCTCACCCAGATTAAGGGCCAGCGCGATGCGATCGAAGTAACCTGCAACCACGGCGTGATAGCGAGGGTCGGTCAACAGAAAGGCATCATGACCGTGGGGCGCATCGATTTCTGCATAGCTGACAGGGCGACCATTCTTGAGCAGCGCTCGCACCATTTCGCGCGAGCGTTCAGGAGGAAAACGCCAGTCGGTCGAAAAAGATACCAGCAAAAAATCAGCCGTGGCCGCCGACAGCGCACGGGCAAGATCACCGCCGCAGGTGCGGGCAGGATCGAAATAATCCAGCGCCCGCGTAATCAGCAAATAGGTATTGGCGTCGAAATACCGGGAGAATTTTTCCCCCTGATATCGGAGATAGGATTCCACTTCGAATTCGACGTCATAACCATAATTCCATTCGCCTTCGGCCGCACCACCCACTGCCTGACGCTGCGTACGGCCGAATTTCTCGGCCATATCGTCGTCGGACTGGTAGGTGATGTGCCCGATCATGCGTGCCACGGACAGCCCTCGCCTGGGCACCGTGTTGTGTGCGTAATAATCGCCGCCATGGAAATCGGGATCGGTAATGATGGCGCGACGCGCCACCTCGTTGAAGCCGATATTCTGGGCCGACAGACGCGGCGTGCTTGCAATGACCACGCAGTGCGCCACACGCTCCGGGCATTCGATCGCCCAGCTCACGGCTTGCATGCCGCCAAGCGACCCACCCATCACCGCGGCAAACCGCGAGATCCCGTAATGGTCGGCGACTCGCGCCTGGGCGTGCACCCAGTCCTCGACGGTCAGCACCGGGAACGCCGCGCCCCAGGGAAGCCCGCTGGCGGGGTTGATACTGGCCGGGCCGGTCGAACCGAAACAGGAACCCAGATTGTTGATGCCGATCACGAAGAAACGGTCGGTATCCAGGGCTTTGCCCGGTCCGACCATGTTGTCCCACCAGCCGATATCTTTCGGATCCGACGCCGAGACCCCCGCCACGTGATGCGACGCGTTCAGCGCATGGCAAATCAGTACGGCGTTGTCGCGGCGTTCATTCAGAACACCGTAGGTTTCCACCGCAAGCTCATAAGCGGGCAGCACCTGGCCACTGGCCAGCGACAGCGGCTGGTCGAATCGAAGCAGAGAGGAAGTAACGACCCCGACCGAACCGGGATCAGCGGTGGTCGGAACAACGTTTGCGCCAGCGGCAATCGAGCCGGCGCGCAGGGAAGATGCGCTCATGACGAGACCTCTTTAGCAGGTTTTATTAGGCGCCCGCAAGCGGATCAGGCAAATCGGCGCCGAAATGGAATGTTCGCGAAATTCTATCACCGACGGGCGCGCACGCTCAATCGCGGGGTGATAGCTCGCCACCACTGCACACTCGATCAGCCGGCGCTCAGGCTGCCCACCACATCAGCACGGGCACATAGATCAGGAACAGCAGCGTGGACACCAGCACCGCACCTGCTGCCACATCCTGCATATCCGTGAATCGCCGGACATACATGTAGCTGACCACGGCGCAAGGCATCGAAAGTTGTAGCGCCAGGGTGCCTGCCACGGCAGGGTCCATGGGCAGCATGCCGATCACGCCGAACCCGACCACCATTCCCACAGCCAATCGAATGACGCCCATCACTGCACCCGTGCGCAGGCTGGTCGCGGGGATCAGCGCCAGCGCGTGTCCCAGGCTGAGCAGCATGAGTGGCACCGTGACCACACCCAGCATGCTCGCCGTTTCCATGACCCAGGCCGGCACCGGCAAGCCTGTCAGACGGATCGCTACCGCTGCAAGCGAGGCGATCAGGATCGGGCTCTTCCAACCGCCAACAGCCCCACGGGTATTGGGCAGACTGCGCACGCCCACGGTATGGGTCAAAAATGAGGTGACCGCAAAAAAAGCAATGGCGGTGGAGAGTCCGACTTCACCGAAGGCCAGCGCCGAAATCGGCAACCCCAGATTGCCCGCATTGGGAAACGAGACGAGCTGCAACATCGGGCGCACCGGCATCTTCACCACCTTCAGCAGCAACCCGCCGAGCAAAGCGCACAGCAACAGACCAAGCACGGTTGCGCCTACGATTTCAAACAGCGCCTCGCCTCCCATTTCGGTCGTCACCAGCGTTTTGAACACCAGTGCCGGGGTGGTGACCGTGGTGACCAGCACCGTCACGAACTGACCGGCAAAGGGGTAGTCCTTCTTGCCCCAGAACACGCCGATGGAGATGATCGCCACCAACGGCGCCAGGACATAGGCGGACTGCAGATAAACCGGAATGACTGAGATCATGACAAGACGCGACGAGTAATAAAAATGAGAGGCGAAGCGCGTAACACGCTCGTGTTGCAGCCAGCGGGCTGGATCGGGGCGGCGCACGCCCCTCTCCTATTCAGATGTGAATAGGAGGACCATGCATATGCGCATGGAATCTTGGCCCGTCGGACAGCCGCGGGCATGATGCCCCCTTACCGCAGATGCGTGCAAACCAGACCGCAGGGAAGATGGGGTCCGGTGCGTATCTGGCTCGCGTCAGCATCAGGA
>JBAZPE010000267.1:0-4496 GCA_041648375.1 Burkholderiaceae bacterium
CCCTCGGTCTCGCCTTTCTATGCGCTGGCCGTGCTGTTCTACCCGGTATTTGAAACCGGGTTCTCCATCTGGCGTCGGCGTTTCAAGCGGGGCGTGCCCGTGGATCAACCCGACGCGCTGCATTTGCACCAACTGGTGTTCCGTCGACTCGTGCGGGTCACGTTCAGCCGCAATCGCCGTCATGCCATTCCCGCCTTGTGCAATGCGCTGGCCTCGCCCTACCTTTGGGCCCTGGCGCTGATCGGCCTGGTGCCAGCCACCATATGGTGGGATAACACCTGGGCCCTGATCGGCAGCCTCATTGCCTTTGCGTCGGCCTATGTCTGGCTGTATGCGCGTCTGGTGTCCTGGCGCCGACCGGGCTGGCTGTTGCTGCCCTCAGTCATCAGAAACGATTAATTTACTCTCGCCGATCGGTTGATCGGCGCATGATTCAGGAGACTTATGTTGCGTATCGAAGACGTCAAGCTCGCGGTTGTGGGATTGGGCTATGTTGGGCTGCCTCTGGCGGTCGAGTTCGGTAAGAAGCGCAGTGTCGTCGGGTTCGACATCAATGCGCGGCGTATCGATGCCCTGAAGGCGGGTCACGACCACACGCTGGAAGTCGACGATGCTGAGCTGAAAGAAGCGGCACACTTGAGCTTCACCGCCGATCGGGAAGCGCTGGCGCAAGCCAACGTCTATATCGTGACGGTGCCCACACCGATCGACGATTACAAGCAACCCGATCTGACGCCGCTGATCAAGGCTAGCGAGACCATCGGCAGCGTGCTGAAAAAAGGCGATATCGTCGTCTATGAATCGACCGTGTATCCCGGTGCCACCGAGGAAGACTGCGTGCCGGTGCTCGAACGCGTATCCGGACTGACCTTCAACCAGGATTTTTTCGCTGGATACAGCCCCGAGCGCATCAATCCCGGTGACAAGGCCCACCGCGTCAGCACCATCAAGAAAGTCACGTCGGGATCGACACCGGAGATCGCCGAACTGGTCGACCAGATCTACAAGCAGATCATCACCGCCGGCACGCACAAGGCGTCCAGCATCCGTGTGGCCGAGGCCGCAAAGGTGATCGAGAACACGCAGCGCGACGTCAACATCGCCCTGATCAACGAGCTGGCGCTGATTTTCAATCGCATGGGAATCGATACCGAGGCCGTGCTGGAAGCGGCGGGTACCAAGTGGAATTTCCTGCCTTTCCGTCCGGGCCTGGTGGGTGGACACTGCATCGGCGTGGACCCGTATTACCTCACGCACAAGGCGCAGGCCATCGGCTATCACCCGGAAATCATTCTGGCCGGACGTCGCCTGAATGACTCCATGGGCAGCTATGTCGTGTCTCAATTGGTCAAATGCATGACCAAGAAGCGCATTCATGTGCAGGGCGCGCGTGTATTGGTCATGGGGCTGGCCTTCAAGGAGAACTGCCCCGATCTGCGCAATACGCGTATCGTGGACATTGTTCGCGAACTGGGCGAGTACAACGTGGACGTCGATGTCTACGATCCGTGGGTCGATGCCGAGGAAGCCGTCCACGAATATGGGCTGGAACTGGTGCAGGCACCCAAGGATGGTGCCTACGACGCCATCATCCTGGCTGTGGCGCACGACCAGTTCGTGAAGATGGGGCCTGAGCGTGTGCGCGCGTTCGGTCGCCCCAATAATGTGCTCTACGACTTGAAGTATGTACTGAAGTCGGAAGAAGCAGACCTTCGCCTTTAAAGGACACGATCATGAGCCAACGCTATCAACACATTACCGACGAACTGAAAAAGTCCCCGCGCAAGTGGCTGGTGACCGGGTGCGCCGGCTTCATCGGTTCGAATCTGATCGAAACGCTGCTGCAGCTGGATCAGGAGGTCGTGGGACTGGATGATTTCTCCACCGGTTATCAGCGCAATCTGGAAGAGGTTCAGGCCAGCGTGGATGACGCCCAGTGGCGACGCTTTACTTTCATCGAAGGCGATATCCGGGACTTCGACACCTGCCAGCGTGCCTGCGAGGGCGTGGACCATGTGCTGCATCAGGCGGCGCTGGGTTCGGTTCCCCGGTCGCTGAAGGACCCGATCACCACCAATGCAGTGAACGTCTCCGGTTTTCTGAATGTCATGGTCGCCGCGCGCGACGCGGAGGTGAAGTCGTTCACCTATGCCGCATCAAGTTCGACCTATGGCGATCATCCCGATCTGCCCAAGGTGGAAAGCAAGATCGGCAATCCGCTGTCTCCCTACGCCGTCACCAAGTACGTGAACGAGGTGTATGCCGATGTCTTTGCGCGCTCGTATGGGTTTGGCAGCACGGGCCTGCGCTATTTCAATGTATTCGGCAAACGTCAGGATCCCGATGGTGCCTATGCCGCTGTGATTCCGAAGTGGATCGCCCAGATGATCAAGGGCGAGGATGTCGTGGTCAATGGCGATGGTGAGACCAGCCGTGATTTCTGCTTCGTGGAGAACGCAGTGCAGGCCAATCTGCTGGCCGCACTCTCGCAACCCGAGGGCAGCAACCAGGTCTACAACGTGGCGGTCAATGCCCGCACCAGCTTGAACGAGTTGTTCGCCCACCTTGCCGGCCAGTTGGGCAAGCATGGCATCCACTACGACCGCAAGCCGGTCTACGCCGACTTCCGTGCGGGCGACGTGCGTCATTCGCAGGCCGATATCAGCAAGGCCAATACGCAACTGGGATACGAGCCGGGTCACAATATCCTGCAGGGGCTGGAAGTGGCCATGCCCTGGTACACGCAATTCCTGCGCTGAATTGAAAGCGCTGCGCGCGAAATTTCAGACCGTGCATGCCGACCACCGGCGCATCTTCAAGGGTGCGGTCCGGGTCGCGCTGTTTCTGGTGCTGGGCAAGGCTGCCGGTGCGCTCAAAGAGATGGCCGTGGCGTATCGCTACGGCATCAGCGATGCGGTAGACGCCTATCAGTTCACCATGACCATGGCGACATGGCTGCCGGTGACCATCGTGGGCGTGCTGTCCGTGGTGCTGATTCCCGTGCTGGTCAAGCTGCGTCGGGCCGAAGCGCACGATCGTGTGCGCTTTATCCGCGAGTTGCAGGGGGCGGTCGCCCTGTGTGCCGTGGCGCTGGCCGCGCTGATCTGGGTGGGTTGGCCCTTCGTGCTCGACGCACTGGGCGGGGGGCTGAACCCCGTGGTGCGCGACATGACGGGCCCACTGATGACCGCGTTCGCGCCGGTGGCCGCGCTGATGCTGATAGCCGGGGTGGCTGCTGCGCGATTGCGCGCGCGCGAACGTCACGTCAATACCCTGCTGGACAGCATGCCCGCCGTGTTCACGCTGTGCTGGGTGATGCTCGCAGGGGCCAATCCGGGCGTCGGCCCGCTGGCGTGGGGCACGTTGACCGGCTATCTGGTGCAAACACTGTGGCTGGTGTGGCTGGCCAAGCGGGCCGATTTCAATTTGTGGGGCGCGCCCGCCTGGGGCATGCGGTCGGCGCACTGGCCTGATCTGGTGCGCGCGGCCGGCATCATGCTCATCGGCCAGGTTGCCATGAGTTTCGTGGGCCCGATCGATCAGTACACGGCCGCCAATCTGGGCGCCAATGCCAACGCGACGCTGGGCTACGCGGCCCGGCTGCTGTCGCTGGTGCTGGGCATTGGTGCCGTATCGGTCGGACGGGCTGCGCTGCCGGTGCTGGCCGATGTGCAGGCGCGAGGCGACGGCGCACGTGCGCGCACCGTGGCGCTGAAGTGGTCGGTCTGGATGCTGGGCGCAGGCGCGGTGGCCGTTGCCGTGGGATGGGCGCTGGCGCCCTGGGGGGTCGCGCTGCTGTTCGAGCGCGGCGCCTTCACGGCCGCAGACACTGCCGCCGTGGCCGAGGTGTTCCGCTGGGGATTGCTGCAGTTGCCGTTCTATTTCGGGGTGCTCATCCTGGTGCAACTGTTGGCCAGCCAGAACCGGTATCGCATCATGGCGACCATCGCGGTGGCCAATTTCGGGTTGAAGGCCGTGCTGAACATGGCGCTGGCGCCCGTCATGGGTACGCCGGGCATCATGCTGGCCACCAGTTGCATGTATGCCCTGTCCTACGTCTGCTATGCGCTGGTGGCGCTTCGCCCCGCGCCCGTGCAGCCCCGCAAGGAGCCCGTGACATGACGGCGCGCTCACCCTTGCGCGTGATGGTCTTCATTCATTCGCTGCACGGCGGCGGTGCCGAACGCGTGGCCGCCGATCTGACTGCACATTGGGCGCGGGCCGGTTGCGCGGTCATGCTGGTCACTCAGGCTGACGACCATGACGATGTCTACACCCTGGATGCCGCTGTCGAACGTCGCGTACTGGGCACGGCAGGGCTGTCTGGTGGCGGCTGGCGCGGCATATGGGCCAATCTTGTGCGGGTGCGGCGCCTGCGTGCGCACATCCGTGCGTTCCGGCCCGATGTCGTGCTGGGCATGATGACTACCGCATCCGTGCTGGCCGTGCTGGCCGCACGCGGTCAGGCCTGCGCCGTGGTGGCGACCGAGCATACC
>JBAZPE010000268.1:0-4495 GCA_041648375.1 Burkholderiaceae bacterium
TGGATCAACGCAAGGTTCGGCGTGCTGCCGGCGGTGCAGGTCGACCGCCGACTGTCGTCGCTGTGGTTCGCCACCACGATCGCGCCGCAGGGCTGGGCCCTGGAAGCCACCTGGAATGCCGTCGCCGGTGACTACGCCACCCGCGACGGATGGATCAAGCTGCATACCAATGCGCGACACCATCGTGATGCCGCCCTGAAAGTACTCGGTGTCGGCGTGGATAAAGCGGCCGTGCGCGCAGCGGTGTCGACCTGGTCCGGCGACGATCTGGAGCACGCGATCATCGAGGCGGGCGGCTGCGCGGCACGACTGCGCAGCATGAGCCTATGGGCTGCACACCCGCAGGGGCTTGCTCTGCAGGGCAAGCCACTGGTGGAGATCGTCGGGCCGACACTATCTGACGCGACACGGAACGGTGATCGGCGCCAGGACGGCGTTGATCGCCTGGAAGGTGTGCGACGAGATCGCCCCCTGGCGGGCGTGAGAGTGCTGGACCTGACCCGTGTGCTCGCAGGTCCGGTGTGCACTCGATTCCTGGCCGGCCTGGGCGCCGATGTGCTGCGCATCGATCCCCAATGGTGGCAAGAGGCCGGCCTGGAGCCCGAAACAACCCCGGGCAAGCGTTGCGCAACGCTCGATCTGCGCAGCCCACGAGGCCTGGCTCGCCTGCGCGAACTGATCACCCAGGCCGACGTGCTGGTGCATGGCTGGCGGCCAGGCGCATTGGCGGGCCTGGGCCTGGACGACGCTGAACGACGCAGGCTTAACCCCATGCTGGTGGACGTGAGCCTGAACGCCTATGGCTGGCATGGCCCATGGCAGGGTCGCAGAGGCTTCGATAGCCTGGTGCAGATGAGCACGGGCATTGCCCATGAAGGCATGGTTCGCAGCGGGGCAGATCATCCCGTACCGTTGCCGGTGCAGGCGCTGGATCATGCCACGGGATACATTCTGGCCTGCGCCGCCCTGCGCGGCCTGACGCGCCGCCTGAATCAGCAAACGCCCACAACGGCCCGCGCATCACTGGTACAGACCGCCGCCCTGCTGGTGGCGGGGGAGCGCCAGGCGAGCGACGACATACTGGTGCCCGCCCAGGCGGATGACTACGCCGATGCCATCGAGCTGACGGCATGGGGGCCGGCAAAACGCCTGAAACCACCGCTGCACATAGCAGGCTGCCCACTGCATTGGGAACAGGGTGCACGCCGCTTCCGCAGCGATCCCGTGCAGTGGTCACACGCTGCGCCCTAGCCCCATCAACGCCAGTAGGGACGCCCCCCGCGGGAGGGATAGTAGTAGCCGGACGGCGGCGGCGGTGAGTAATAGCCTCGATCACCGTGATAGCCGCCCCCGTGACCACGGGGCACTACGATACATCCGCTCAACGTGACGGCAAGCAGGGAAAAAACCAGGAATCGTTTCATGTCGCGCTCCCTATCGGGATCCATGCACGCAGCATTGCGTGCTCATGGCTTGCATTAAGCGCTCGCAAATCGAGCACGACAACGCTGCGTAATGGTTCTGAAACGACTCCCGCGCTTCCGTAATCGAATTGAAACCTGTGCATGCGCACCGTAATCAATTCGAAACACCAGCGATCACCTGAACGCCGCGCGCGTTATTCGGCGCGGGCGCCCGACTCTTTGACGATCGTGGCCCAGCGGGCCAGGTCGCTCTTGAGCAGCGTGGCGAGCTCGTCTGATGTGCTCGGGGCAATCACCAGTCCCTGGGACTGCATGGCGGTCTGAAGCTCAGGCTTTTGCAGCACCTGCACCACACCAGCCTGCAGCCGATCGATCACCGCCTTGGGCGTGCCCTTGGGGGCAAACAGGCCATACCAGGCGTTGGCATACAGGCCGGGTACGGTCTCGGCCAGTGTGGGCAGCTCTGGCGCCAACGGCGTGCGGGTCTCCGTTGCCACGCCCAGCGCGCGCAACTGGCCGCTGCGCACGAAGGGCAGCAAGCCAGGAAAGCTGCCGAACGTCATCGGCACCTGTCCGCCGACGACGTCGGTGGCTGCCGGTGCTGCACCGCGATAGGGAATGTGCACGATGTCGATGCCGGTGGACTTCTTGAGCATTTCGCCCAGCAGATGATTCACCGTGCCATTGCCCGCTGACGCAAAATTGATCTGCCCGGGTTTTTCTCGTGCCAGGTCGATCAGTTCCTGCAGGTTTTTGGCGGGAAAAGCGGCGTTCACCACCAGCATGTAGGGCGCAACTGCCACCACCATGATGGGCTCGAAATCGTTGACGGGATCGAACGGGATCTTGGGATACAGGGCGGGATTGATAGTGTGCGCGCTCTGTGCGGTCAGCAGGATGGTGTAGCCATCGTTGGGCGCGCGCGCGGCAATGGCCGTCCCCACGTTGCCACCCACCCCTGCCTTGTTCTCGACCACGACAGGCTGGCCCAGGTTCTGCCCCAGATGCTGTGCGATCGCACGTCCGATCACATCGTTGGCACCACCGGGCGTCTGTGGCACCACCATGGTCACGGCGCGATTCGGGTAGGAATCGGCCGCCTGAGCCGCCACACTAGACGCAAGCCAACCGACACACGCCAGCACACTTGCCGCCAGCCGAAATCCACGTACACCCATTTCTGTCTCCTGAATATTGAACAGCGGATTCTGTCGATCCGATACCGCTATTCTAGAATGCGGCTGATGGAAGAGAAACATCGCGCGCGTTGCGCAGGTTGCGGGTTGCTGAGCGCCCAGTGCGTGTGCGCCCATATTGCGCCCATCGACAACGTGACGCCCGTGCGTGTGCTGCAGCATCCCAACGAGGCGCGCCACGCATTGAACACGGCAAGATGGGTCGTCGCAGGGTTACGCCAGGCGCAACTGATCAGCAAGCCCTGTTTCACCATGGAGGACTGGTGTGTGCCTGGGCATGAGCCCGTGCTGCTCTATCCTGCTGATGCGCACGCGGACGCTACTGCTGATGCTCTCGACGTTCGTGCGGATGCTGATGCTGATGCTAATGCCGTCGACGTTCGTGCTGATGCTGATGCTGTAGTCGACGTTGCTGCTGCGGCCGTCGACGAGCCCCTGCCGCACCACCGTTCCGATTCGGATGCGCACCGCGTTCCCTGCGCTCTGGTTGTGATCGACGGCACCTGGAAACAGGCAGCAGCGATCTTGCGCATGCATCCTGAGCTGCTGGCGTTACGCCGGATCGCCCTGCCCGCTCACCTGGGTTCGGCTTACCGGTTGCGCAAATCGCCCCGTCCCGATGGCTTATCGACCGTGGAAGCGGTGGTCGCCGCACTCGACGTGCTGGATGCGCCTACCTCGCACGCCGCCGTGCTGCACCCCTTCCTGGCACAGATCGACCAGCAGATCGCGCAGCAGCGTGTCCGCATGGGCGAGCAGGCATTCAGGCACAACTACCCCGACCTCTAGTGGCTCAAAGCGTTTCAGGCGCTTACCGGTAAAATCGCCGACATGTACAAATTGTTCACCGCAGCCCGATCTGCCGGCACGTACGCCCATGGCGTGCTGTGCCTGCTGGTCATGCTGGCTGTGGTGCAGGCCTGCATTCCGGTGGGTTTCATGCCGGATCCGGCTGCGCTGGCGCAGGGCCGATGGGCGCTCATGCTGTGCCCCGCGGCCGGCCCGCGCCCGGTATCCCGGATAGCGGTCGTCGAGCACGGTCACCGTGCAGACCCAAACAACCACGCAGATGCCGCGGTGCCGAATGCGCACACCGATCACGTCATGCATGTGGCGCGTGCATCGAGCGAAGAACACGACAGTCACTTGATGCATGCGTCGCGTGCCTCGAACGAAGCACACGACGGTCGCTTCATGCATGCGTCGGGTGCCTCGAGCCAGGAACACGAGGGTCACGACGCCCAGCCGGCCAGCCTGGAATGCCCCTATTCGCTCATCGCGAATCTGACGGGTGACCTGCCTCCGACTGCGCTGACCATCGCCCTGTTGCCCCGCGCAGCACCCGACGTCGCGACCCGTGTGCCGCAGTCACGCCCCCCGCTGCCCCCGGCCGGCCCACCGCTGGGCTCGCGCGCCCCACCCCACCTTCAGGCCTGAGCGCACGCGCTCAAGCGTTCTCGCACGTGCGCAAGTAGGCATGCTGCGGCAAGCGTTGCCGCAGCGGCCCCAAAAAAGCGCCGCTGCGCCCTCCGCATTCATAGCGGAACTTACGCCCTGGAGTCTTTGATGGCTTATTCACGCACTGCTACGCCTGCCGGCAGCAGCGCAACGGTTGCGCCCACGTCTGCGTGGACACAACTGATCGTCCGCCTGCATTTCTACATCGGTCTGTTCGTTGGCCCGTTCATTTTCGTGGCGGCCTTGACCGGCACGCTCTTCGTCATCACGCCGCAACTGGAGAACATGATCTATGCGCAGGCGCTGCGCACCGACTCCACCGGCACACCACGACCGCTGTCGGCGCAGGTCCAGGCTGCCATGGACGCTTTGGACTCGCAGACCACGCCCTACGCCGTGCGCCCGGCGCGCGGCGAC
>JBAZPE010000269.1:0-4493 GCA_041648375.1 Burkholderiaceae bacterium
GGCGGGTTGTTGATCGGCCTCTCGTTCGCCTACGGAGTCTTCCATGCGCTTGGCCCTGGGCATGGCAAGGCGGTGATTGCGTCTTATGTGTTGGCCAATCGGCAGACCGCGCGCAACGGCGCCGTGTTGGCGTTCGCGGCTTCGCTGGTGCAGGCCATGGTGGCCATTGCGGTGGTCAGTGTACTGGCGCTGGTCTTCAATGTGACGGCAGGGGTAATGAATGAAGCCACGCGCTGGCTGGAAATCACAGCCTATGCGATGGTGATGGTGCTGGGGCTGATGCTGGTGTGGCGCAAGGCGTTGCGCCCGCTCATCAGGGGCCGTCACAGTCGTGGGCTTGAACAAGGCCCTGGCGATCGCCGCAGCCACGATGCCCACGGGCATGCTCCAAACCACGGCCACAGCCACAGCCACAGCCACAGCCACGGCCACGGACATGGCCACGTCGACGGCAACCAACACCATACCCACAGTCACGATCATGACGAATGCTGTGGCCATGCGCACGTGCCGCCACCCGAGACAATGGCGGGCGCGCTGAGTCTGCGGCGCGCCTGGGTCGCCATTCTGGCTATCGGCCTGCGGCCGTGCAGCGGTGCGTTGATCGTGCTGGTGTTTGCACTGGCCCAGGACTTCTATTTCGCAGGTGTGGCCTCTGCGCTGGCCATGGGCGTAGGCACCGGTTTGACGGTCGCCATGCTGGCGGTGCTGTCAGTATGGGCAGGCAGCGCGACCACTCGGTTGGGTGGCCTGCTTTCTTCGCGCGCCGCGATCTGGGTGCGATACGCGATCGAGTCCACGGCTGCGGTGCTCGTGCTGGCGCTAGGTGTCCTGTTGCTCGGCGCTACGCTTTTTGGCAGCGGCATGGGCGGCTGACACCCTACACGACGCGGGTACCGACCACTGCACTTGTGCGCGCCCACTGAATATGCCGTTGCACGGCATTCATCAGCCGCCGTGAACGCCAGGATTGGCCCGGACGATCTGTCCGCGCGTCTCGCCATCGGGGTGTGCAGATGTCGTGGCCAGCACATACCAGCGCTCGGCCATCAAATCTGCAATCTGGGCTGCGGTGAGTGTGCTGCGACCCGACAACTCATACGCGCCGCGATCTTCCATCAGTTCCAGCGGGGGTATGGGTAATGCCACGCCGGCGCTCTCGCGTTTGGTGGCCGGCCCGTGAAACGCGACGGTAGGCGCTCCGGTCACACGCGCAACCGTCACACGCCAGGTCATCACCCCGGTGTCGGTGTCCAGCATGCCCGTCATGCTCCCGCCTGCAGGCGCTTTGAGTGGGGGTACAAGATATTTCGCGTCCAGCCATGCCTCGAAAAAATGCAAGGTTGATCCCGGATCCAGCCGAGCTGTCGGTGTGCCGGTCACCAGCCTGTCACCCAGGGCACACCCACCCACGACCAGTCCGATCAGGGCCACGCCAAGCCAGACACGCCTGCCTGCTGATTGCTGAGTTTCCGGCACGTTTGCCCACCGCAGAGATCACGAAGCATTGAGGATAACGCCGAAGGCGGACGTGTGACTCATTTCCATCAGCGGTATGAAATAACATTCCATAATAGAACGATACGTTATATCATTTCGCTCTTCTATTTATTGGATCTGGCCATGCGCTCCCACCTTTCACCCCTCGCCGCTGCATTGGCAGCAGCGCTTCCTCTATCCGTTTCGGCACAGATTGCGGACACGTCCGAGCGCGACGTGCGAACCCTGGCACCCATCACGGTATCGGCCAGCGCATTGGGAACGTCGCTGGAGCGCATGACTCAGCCCGCCATCGTGCTCGATGAAGAACAACTGATCGAGCGTCGCAAGACCACGCTGGGCGACACGCTGGACGGCCAGCCCGGTATCCACGCCGACACGTTCGGCGGCGGTGCCAGCCGGCCGGTGATCCGCGGCCAGACGGCGCCACGTGTGAAGGTGCTCTCTGATGGGTCCGAACTGATGGACGCCTCCAGCATTTCGCCCGATCACGCGGTGACGGTCGAACCGCTGCTGGCGCGGGATATCGAAGTGCTGCGCGGGCCCGCGACGCTGCTGTATGGCGGGGGCGCCATTGGCGGTGTGGTGAACGTGCTGGACCGCAAGATTCCCACTGCTGTGCCTGAAAAAGGCTTCGAGGGTGAGGCCGAAGTGCGCGGTGCAACGGGAACCAGAGAGCGCGCGGGTGCCGTGGGCATCACGGCAGGCACCGGCAATTTCGCCGTCCGCGTCGAGGGCCTGCGCCGCCGCGCCGACGACTACCGCGTGCCCGATTGGTCCGACTCGCACGTGCCGGGCACCTACACCGAGTCCAGTCAGGGCAGTCTGGGCATGTCCTGGATCACGCCGCGCGGCTATGTCGGCCTGGCCTACACCTATCTGGACAGCAAGTACGGCTTGCCAGGACACAATCACGAGTACGAGAGCTGCCACCCGCACGGCTCGCATTTGCATTGCGGTGGGCATGACGGTCATGATCACGGTGATGAAGAAGAAGGCCACGATCACGACCATGATCACGATCACGGCGCTGAAGCACCACCCTACGTGAAACTGCGCAGCGAGCGACTGGACCTGCGCGCCGAGTATCGTGATCCGTTCGCAGGTTTCGAGCGTATCCGCGTGCGCGGCGGACTGACGGATTACCAACACAGTGAAATCGAAGACGGCACGGTGGGTACCCGGTTCAAAAACCGGGGCTACGACGGTCGTGTGGAACTCACGCACAAGCCGATCTATGGCTTGCGCGGCGTGGTCGGCATGCAGGCCGCACACAGCGACTTCCGGGCCGATGGCGAAGAGGCGTTCCTGCCCCGCTCGACCACGCGCTCCGCCGGCATTTTTCTGATCGAGGAATACGCACTGACCGACGCGTGGCGCCTGGAATTCGGCGCACGTCAGGATTGGCAAAGCGTCAAGCCTCGTGGCGATCATCCCAATAACAACCTGTCCGGCACCTCGCTTTCGGCGGCGGCCATCTGGGATTTCGCGCCGCAGTATTCGATCGCGTTGACGGGCTCGCGCTCACAGCGTCTGCCCAACGCGCAGGAGCTCTACGCCAACGGGGTCCACCTGGCCACTAATACCTACGAGATCGGTAACCCGAAGCTCAAGGAAGAGACCTCGCACAACATTGACTTGACCTTGCGCAAAACGGCGGGCGACACCACCTTCTCGGTGAGCGGTTTTCATAACCGGGTGAAGAACTACATCTTTGCCAACACGCTTGATCGCTTCGAGGATTTCCGCCTGATCGAATACACGCAACAGGATGCCGAGTTCACCGGCATCGAAGGTGAGATCAAGCATCGGTTCACGCCGACTATCAGTGCGGGCGTGTTTGGTGATTATGTGCGCGGGCGGTTGACCGGCGGCGATGGCAACCTGGCACGCATTCCTGCGGCACGCGCGGGTGTGCGCGCTGATTGGCGCTGGCAGCAGTGGTCATCGGGCGTGGAAGTGGCACGTGTGTTCAGTCAGAACAAGGTTGCCAGCTATGAGCGCAGTACCTCCGGCTACACGCAGCTCAACGCCATCGTCAGTTACCGGGCACGCCTGGGCGAAAGTGCCTACACGGTCTATCTGCGCGGCAATAACTTGCTGAACCAACTGCAATACAACCATGCTTCATTCATTTCACGTGCTGCGCCCTTGCCCGGCAGGACGGTGATGCTGGGTGTGCGCGCCGAGTTCTGACATCGCGCCTGGTGTCGGCAGGCAATCGCCGATGACCAGCGCCGGGTCCCCATTCTGCAGGCCATGACAAATCCCCGCGTCGCGCATCAGGGCGAGCACCTCGTCACGACTTGCGATTGGCCCGAGGATGCGCCTTGTCGTAGACCTGGGCCAGGTGCTGGAAATCCAAGCGGGTGTAGACCTGGGTGGTTGTGATGTTGGCGTGGCCCAGAAGCTCCTGGACAGCGCGCAGATCCTGCGCGGATTGCAGCATGTGACTGGCAAAGCTGTGACGCAGCACATGAGGGTGCAGGTGTGTTGGCAGCCCGGCCTGTTGTGCAATGCGTGCCAGTTGCAGCTGTACGACACGCGGCGAAATGCGTGCACCCCGTGTGCCCAAAAACAGCGCGGCCGTGTCGCTGGCATCCGATCGTGCATTGAGCAATTGGTCGCGCACGGCCAACCAGGCTTGAAGCGCGGCACGTGCCTGCGCGCCCACCGGCACGGTGCGACGCTTTGACCCCTTGCCCAGCACGATGACCTCGTGATCAGGCAGGTTCAGCCAGCCTTGCGAGGTGTGGGCGGTGTCGCGCACGAACGCGACATCCAGGCTCACCAGTTCGGCCAGGCGTAATCCGCTGGAATAGAACAGTTCAAGCATCGCCTGGTCACGCAGGGCGACCGGGTCTTGCGACACGCCCGCCTGCGGGCGATCCAGCAGCGCCTGGGTCTGTTCAACCGACATCGCTTTGGGCAGGCTGCGGGGGGCTTTTGGGGCGCGCAAGCCCGCGACCGGGTTGCCTGGCATCTGCGCAGTG
>JBAZPE010000270.1:0-4480 GCA_041648375.1 Burkholderiaceae bacterium
GGTCATTTCCTGGCGTGCTATTCCCTTGCCGCACATGGCCATGCGCGCGGGCATGATCACCTCCAATGAGCCGGGCATCTACCGCGCGGGGCAGTGGGGGGTGAGAATCGAAAACCTGGTGGCCAATGTGGCGGCACAGACCACCGCGCTGGGCGAATTCCTGCGTTTCGAAACCCTCACCCTGTGCCCGATCGACACGCGCTGCGTGCTGCCCGAGCTGATGACCGACACCGAGCTGACCTGGCTGAACGCCTACCACGCCGAGGTGCTGGCGCGCCTCTCGCCGCTGCTTGCGCCCGACGTGCAGCAGTGGCTGCAGCACCGGTGTCAAGCCCTGGCACCACAACGATCTGCACCGATGGGATAGGCGGGGAGGGCGCAGGCGGCTATAATCCAAATTTCCCGCTCACGCCCGACCAAATCGGGCGTTCAATACAATGCCCAAGTACGTCTTTGTCACTGGCGGTGTGGTCTCTTCCCTGGGTAAGGGAATCGCAGCCGCGTCGCTCGCCGCCATTCTCGAATCGCGCGGCCTGCAGGTCACCATGCTCAAACTGGATCCGTATATCAACGTCGATCCAGGCACCATGAGCCCCTTTCAGCACGGCGAGGTATTCGTCACCGAGGACGGTGCGGAAACCGACCTGGATCTGGGTCACTACGAGCGATTCATCTCGGCGCGCATGCGCAAGGTGAACAACTTCACGACCGGCCAGATCTATGAATCCGTGCTGCGCAAGGAGCGCCGTGGGGACTACCTGGGCAAAACCGTCCAGGTCATTCCGCACATCACCAACGAAATCCAGGATTTCATCGCCCGTGGGGCGGAATCCGCCTGGGACGGCCATACCGATGTCGCGATCGTCGAGATCGGCGGCACGGTAGGTGACATCGAATCACTGCCGTTTCTGGAAGCCGCCCGCCAGATGAGCCTGCGCATGGGGCGCAACAGCGCTGCCTTCGTGCACCTGACCCTGGTGCCGTTCATTGCGTCGGCAGGTGAACTCAAGACTAAGCCCACGCAGCACTCGGTGCAGAAGCTGCGCGAAATCGGTATCTATCCGAACGCGTTGCTGTGCCGGGCCGATCGTGTGGTGCCTGAAGACGAGCGTGCCAAGATCTCGCTCTTCTCCAACGTGCCGCTCGATGCCGTGATTTCTGTCTGGGATGCCGATTCGATCTACAAGATTCCGTCCATGCTGCACAAGCAGGGGCTGGACAACCTCGTGTGCGAGGCGCTTGGCCTCACACCGCCGCCGGCTGATCTGTCCATGTGGGACAACCTGGTCGACGCGCTCGAACATCCCCAGCATGAAGTGCGCATCGGCATGGTCGGCAAGTACGTCGATCTGACCGAGTCGTACAAGTCGCTGTCAGAAGCACTGGTGCATGCCGGCATTCATACCCGTTCCAAGGTCGTGGTCGAATACATCGATTCCGAAGACCTCGAAACCCGTGGCACCGATCAGCTCTCCCACCTCGATGCCATTCTGGTGCCGGGTGGGTTCGGCAAACGTGGCACGGAAGGCAAGATCGCTGCCATTCAGTATGCGCGTGAAAACAATGTGCCTTACCTGGGCATCTGCCTGGGCATGCAGTTGGCCGTGATCGAGTTCGCGCGCCATGTCGCCGGCCTGGGTGGCGCCAACAGTACCGAGTTCGAGCCTGCAGCACCGCACCCCGTTGTGGCGTTGATCTCCGAATGGCTGGATCGTGAAGGCAAGGTCGAGAAACGCGACACGACCTCCGATCTGGGTGGCACGATGCGCAAGGGTGCGCAGGTCTGCCCCGTCAAGCCGGGTACCCGTGCGCATGGCATCTATGGTGATAACGTCAACGAACGCCATCGCCATCGCTATGAAGTGAACAACGTCTATGTGCCGCGCCTGGAACAGGCCGGTCTGGTGATCAGCGCGCGCACGCCCAGCGAAAACCTGCCGGAAATCATGGAACTGCCCGACCATCCCTGGTTCGTGGGCGTGCAGTTTCACCCTGAGTTCACCTCCACGCCGCGTGAAGGCCACCCGTTGTTCATCAGCTACATCAAGGCTGCGCTGGCCCGCCACGAATTTGTTGCCAAGGGTGTTGCATGAGTATCGATTTTCGCGGCTTTCCCATAGGCCTGGAGCATCCCTTCTTCCTGATCGCGGGTCCCTGCGTAATCGAATCGCGTCAAATGGCCTTCGATACGGCGGGTAAGCTGAAGGAAATCACAGCCGAGCTGGGCATTCCCTTCATCTACAAAAGCTCGTTCGACAAGGCGAACCGCAGTTCGGGCACGTCCTTCCGTGGGCCGGGCATGGACGAAGGGCTTGCCATCCTGGCCGATGTGCGCCGCGAACTCGATGTGCCAGTACTCACCGACGTGCACGATGCGACCCAGGTCGATGCGGTGGCTGCCGTGGTCGACATGATGCAGACCCCCGCGTTTCTGTGCCGCCAGACCGACTTCATCCAGGCCTGCGCCGCCACGGGCAAGCCGGTCAACATCAAGAAAGGGCAGTTCCTGGCCCCTTCCGATATGTTGCAAGTTGTCGCGAAAGCACGGGCCGCGTCGATCGCTGCGGGCTTTGACGGCAACAACATTCTGGTGTGCGAACGGGGCGCCTCGTTCGGCTACAACAACTTGGTTTCCGACATGCGATCGCTTGCGATCATGCGTCAGACCGATTGTCCCGTCGTTTTCGACGCCACGCATTCGGTTCAGTTGCCGGGTGGGCAGGGTACGTCATCCGGCGGGCAGCGCGAGTTCGTCCCGGTGTTGGCGCGGGCTGCCGTGGCCGTTGGCGTGGCCGGCCTGTTCATGGAAACGCATCCTGATCCTGCCAACGCCATGTCCGATGGCCCGAACGCGGTGCCGTTGCATCACATGCACGCGCTGCTGGCATCGCTGGTCGAACTCGACCTTGTCACCAAGCGTGCGGGCTTCATGGAAAATCAATTCGTCTAACAGGAGATCGCATGCCCGCATACATCGTCGCAGACGTGAATGTTCACAAGCCCGCGCAGTACGAGCAATACAAGCGCTTGTCCTCACTCGCGATCTCCGCCTTTGATGCCAAAATTCTGGTGCGTGGCGGTGAGACGCGGCAGCTCGAGGGTCGGGAACCCGGCCGAACGGTGCTGCTCGAGTTTCCCTCCATGGCGCGGGCGCAAGCGTTCTACGATTCCTGGCAGTACCGACGCGCACGCAACGCGCGTGAAGGCGCAGCCGAGATGAACATGTTCATTGTCAAGGGCGTCTGATACAAAACGACAGGCGCTGTTACTGGCGCTCTCCGAACAGTGGAAACTTTTTATACCTCGTCGATATACTCGCCGAGGTATTTTTGTTTCTGGGGCAGGGCACGTGAAGATCAAACTGAAGAGCACCATCCATCCACCTGTATTCTGGGGCTCGACCATCATCGTCGTTCTCTTCCTGATGATAGGTGTCGTATTCCCCAAAGACGCTGAAGCGATCTTCAGCCGGGTGCAGACCTTCATCATCGACGGCTTCGGATGGTTCTACATTCTGTCGGTTGCCATCTTCTTCTTTGCAGTGGTCTATCTGGCGATGAGCCGATATGGCAACCTCAAGCTTGGCCCCGACGACTCTGAACCTGACTATCCCTATTTGACCTGGATGGCGATGCTTTTCGCCGCAGGCATGGGCATCGGCCTGATGTTCTTCGCGGTAGCCGAACCACTGCAGCATTTTGCCGTACCCACCACTGCTGAACCGTATACGGTGGCTGCAGCACGCGAATCCCAATTGATCACCTTTTTCCATTGGGGCCTGCATGCCTGGTCGGTGTATGCAGTGGTCGGCCTGTCGCTCGCCTACTTCTGCTTTCGCTACAACCTTCCGCTGACCATCCGCTCGGGGCTCTATCCCTTGCTGGGCAAGAGAATCAACGGCTGGGCGGGCGATACTGTCGACACGTTTGCCGTTGTAGGTACGCTGTTCGGCATCGCCACGTCCATGGGCCTGGGTGTGCTGCAAATCAACGCCGGTCTGGAGCACCTCTGGGGCGTGCCCCAGTCAGCGGTGGTGCAGGTCGTTCTGATCGCAGTCGTCACCTGTCTGGCCACGATCTCGGTGGTCAGTGGCCTGGATGTGGGTATCCGCCGGCTTTCCGAACTGAACCTGATCATCGCGATTTTGCTGATGCTATTCGTGCTCGCGGTCGGTCCTACCGGCTTCCTGCTGAACGCCTTCGTGCAGAACATAGGCGCCTATCTCGACAATTTCTTCGGTCGATCGTTCTCCACCCAGGCGTTTCGGTCCCAGGACTGGATGAAGGCCTGGACGCTGTTCTACTGGGCGTGGTGGATTTCCTGGTCGCCGTTCGTGGGCATGTTCATCGCGCGCATTTCGCGTGGTCGTACCGTGCGCGAATTTGTCACCGGGGTGCTGTTGGTGCCCACGTTGTTCACCTTCCTGTGGATGACTGTGTTCGGCAATACCGCGATCTTCCTGGATATGGGTGTGGCCGCA
>JBAZPE010000271.1:0-4476 GCA_041648375.1 Burkholderiaceae bacterium
GAACGCCCTGTTCGAAAGTGATGAATTCACAGTTGGCAGGCCGCCATTGTAACCTGCCCCTTGATACACTAGCGGCGGTCGGGCCATATACCTGCGCCGGATCCACTTTCGAATTTTTGTACCAGGATTCCCATGAGTGCTGCAGCCAAGCCACAAGAAAAGATCGAAGTCACCTCGCACGATCTCCCCATTTACTGTCCGGGGCCCCACGCCCCCCAGTGGAGCATGCATCCGCGCGTTTTTCTGGATGTCACGAAAACGGGCAGCGCCAAGTGCCCCTACTGTGGTGCGCAATACGATTTGAAGGGCGGGGCAGTCGCCAATGGGCACTGACCTGTCCAGCAGCCGGCCGTTTGCCAGCCCCGAGGAAGCCGAACAGGCCTTCTACGACGCGCTCGAACACGCCGACGCCTCGCGCGTGATGCAGGTCTGGGCCGACGACGAAGAAATTGCCTGCATCCATCCCGGTGGACTGCGTGCGCATGGCCATCGTGCCGTCAGAGAGTCCTGGCAGGAAGTCCTGGCGCATGGGCCCCTGGTCATCCGCCCCACCCGTACCATCGTGCTGCCCAGCATGCTGACGGTGGTGCACGTGCTGCTGGAACAAATCACCATCGACACACCCGAAGGTCTGCAACAAACCCTGTGTTATGCCACCAACGTCTATCACAAGGGACGTTCGGGCTGGCATATGGTGCTGCATCATGCCTCGCCTGCCCCGGTGGACGCCCAGTCGCTTCAGGCGCAAGACATGCCGGACCTGCTGCACTGATCTTCTCTCGCTTCTTTTTCAGACGGACGAACACAACAACCTCCCTGGATCGATCTGGAACGCCTCTTGCCCACTGCCCGCCTAGACACTTCGCCCTGCCCGGTCCCCCGCTGGTTGCCAGAAGCGCATAGCCAGACGATCTGGGCTGCGTTTTTCGCCCATCACCACCGGATATCGTTCGTGCGCGACCGGGTCGAAACACAGGACAACGATTTCATCGACATGGACTGGACCGGTCCTGGTCTGTTTCCGCACAAAAGTGCGGACGGCAAGCCGCTGGACACCGTCCAGCAGATTGCCGATGGCCAGACGGCCGCGGCGCGCTGGATGACCCCGGCAGATTGGCCGGCCCTGCCGCAGGCGCCCGACACCCCGGCCCTGGTCTTGCTGCACGGGCTGGAAGGCGGTAGCAAGAGTCGATACGCCCAGGCGATCGCGCACTACTTCCGGGCGCGTGGCTGGATCGTCGTCGTGGCGCACTTCCGAGGCTGCTCGGGTGCCCCGAATCGACTGGCGCGTGCCTATTATTCGGGCGACTCCGAAGAGGTTCAGTTCATTCTCCAAACCGTGCGCCAGCGCGTGCCTCACGCCTTGTGGCATGCCGCCGGCGTGTCGCTGGGAGGCAATGCACTGTTGAAGTATCTGGGTGAACAGGGCAGCACCTGCGAATGGCTGGCTGCGGCGGCTGGCATATCCGTGCCGCTTGATCTGGTGGCAGGCGGGAACCGGCTATCGAAAGGTTTTTTCAATCGGCATGTGTACAGCGCGCACTTCCTGCGCACGATGAAACACAAGGTGCTCGAGAAGGCGCGTCGTTTCCCCGGCGCCATCGATGTCATGCGGATTTCACACGCCCGGGATCTGCGCGACTTCGATGATGCCTACACGGCACCCATGCATGGCTACAAGAACGCACTTGACTACTGGACCCGCGCCTCGAGCCGACCCTTGCTGGGCGGCATCAGGGTGCCCACGCTGGTGCTCAACGCCCTGAATGATCCGTTCATGCCCGCCAGCGCACTGCCGGGCGTGAAGGAGTGTTCGGAACAGGTCCTGCTGCATCAGCCCGCCGAGGGCGGACATGCAGGCTTTCCCACAGGCGATTTCCCCGGCCACCTGGGCTGGTTGCCACAACGCCTGGCGCGGTTTTTCGACGTCCGGCTGTAGGCGCGTGGCTTATTTCTTGAAGCGCTCCAGCAACTGGCGCTGCGCTTCGATCCGATCCCGAATTTCCCGCACCTGCACATCGATCTGCGACTGCTCATAGAAGTCGCTGGTCATCTTGCGCGCCTGCTGCAACTGTGATTCTGCCGCTGGCAGTGCCCCGATCGAGACGTAGTAGCGCGCCATGTCGCGCCGTGCCGCAATCGGATCGCCCATTCTCTCCTCGCTCAGGGCAAGCAGTTGATAGGCTCGCGGCTCTTCCTCAGCCCAGGTTTTGGTGCGTGCCCGCAGGAAATCCAGTGCCTGCTGATTCTGACCGGCGTTCAGCAGCGTTTGGGCATAGACCAGACCCAGTGCGCGCCGATCCGGCCAGCGCCCGATGGCGGCCTGCGCCGCAGCCAGGGCACCCGCATTATCTTTGCGCGCGATGGCAATATCGATGCCCAGCTTGGCCAGAATGGGCGATAGTCGCCCCGGCGGCGAGGCCTGATTGAAATGTTGTTGAGCCAGGGGGATATCCTTGGCGTTGAGCGCCAGCAAGGCCAGGCCGTAATAGGCTGCCGACTGACGCACACCGGTGAGCGAACGGGCTTCATCATTGAATTGCTGATCGATGGTGCGCTGCGCATTGCGATCTCTGCCCTGAAGCACACGCAGCCGGGCGCGGATGTAGGCGTAATCATCGCTGTCCACATAGGCCGACGAGGTCATCGCGCGCGAGCGGTTCTGGATGTCGGACAGGCGTTCGATGGACAGCGGGTGCGTGCTGGCCCAGGCGCCACCGCCCTGCCCTTCGTTCAATCGCGACGCATTCATCAGCAGGGCAAACATGTCGGCCATGCCCTGCGGGTTGTAACCGGCACGTGTCAGCATCTGGAACCCGACCCGATCGGCCTCGCGTTCGGCGTCACGGGAAAACCCAAGCTGCCGATTGATGGCTGCCGCCTGCCCGAACGCCGCCACGCCGACGGCCAGGTTACCGCCTCCGCCCGCCAGCGCAGCGGCCAGTGCGGCCGCCAGGGTAGCCATCATGATGGCCCCGCTCTGATTCTGCTGGGTCATGCCTCGTGCAATGTGACGTTGTGTAACGTGCCCGATTTCGTGCGCGATCACGCCCGCCAGTTCGGACTCTGAGCGTGAGGACACCACCAATCCGCTGTTGATGCCGATGTAGCCGCCGGGCATCGCGAAGGCGTTGATTTCGGGGTCGCGCACCGCGAACAGCGCCACGTCCGGACTGCCGGAAGGGGCGAAAGACGCCAGGTGGCGGCCCATATTGGTGAGATATTGCGTGACTTCGGGATCGTCGATGAAGGTGGGGTCGCTGCGACCCTGCGCCATGATGGCCGCCCCCAGTTCGGCCTCGACCGAAGGCGAGAGTTCGCTGGAAGACGCTGCACCAATATTGGGCAGACCGACCGGCTGCGCATACACCACGCCGACAGACAGCGAGGAGGCGAACAGGCTGGCGCACAAAATTGTTGCGAGTCCGTTTCTTGCTACTTGGGGTAAAGGCTTTATATTCGTGTGCTTCATGCGGATATGATAGCCAGACCGCTAAAAAGTTTTGTGTTTATCCGATAGTCCTTGCCGAGGTTTCAATGCAACCGATTCGTAAAGCTGTTTTTCCCGTCGCCGGGATGGGCACGCGCTTTCTACCTGCCACCAAGGCCATGCCGAAGGAAATGCTGCCTGTGGTCGACAAACCCCTGATTCAGTACGCCGTTGAAGAGGCCGTGCGATCGGGCATTACGGATCTTATCTTTGTTACCGGACGCAACAAGCGTGCGATCGAAGACCACTTCGATTCCGCACCGGAGCTCGAAGCTGACCTGGAAAGCAAGAACAAGACAGCGCTGCTGGAAGCCGTCCGCGGCATTTTGCCCAGCCATGTCAATTGCATCTACATCCGTCAGTCTGCCCCGCTGGGGCTGGGCCACGCCGTGTTGACCGCCGCCCCCATCGTGGGCAACGAGCCCTTTGCCGTGCTGCTGGCCGATGACCTGATCGACGCCGACACGCCTGCGCTGAAGCAACTGATCGACATCGCGATTTCGCTGGACGGCAGCGTGCTGGGCGTGCAGGACGTACCCCGTGAAGACACCAACAAATACGGGATCGTCGAGCCGCAACGCCTGGACGACCGCACCGATCGCGTGATGCACATCGTCGAGAAGCCCTCGCCCGAGAGTGCGCCGTCCACGCGCGCCGTAGTGGGCCGCTATGTGCTGGAAGCCGAGATTTTCGATCACCTGCGTCGCACGCAGCGTGGCGCGGGCAACGAGATTCAGCTGACCGACGGGATCGAAGCCATGCTCAAGGAGCGCAAGGTCTTCGCCCACCGCTATGACGGCGTGCGTTTCGATTGCGGCAACAAGCACGGCATGTTTGAGGCAACGGTTGCCTATGGCCGTAAATATCACAACATGATTCCCTGACCCTCGGCACGGCGGACTGTCGCACACAGCCTACGCCCGTGTGCACTTGAAAAGGCGATGCCCCGGCATCGCCTTTTTGTATATATAGTGACGGGTGCCCAT
>JBAZPE010000272.1:0-4470 GCA_041648375.1 Burkholderiaceae bacterium
CAGAAATGACGATTCTGGCTGCGAAGGAAATGCAACGTTTCGGCGTCATTCCAAAAGTCGCCCTGCTCTCGCATTCCAACTTCGGCAGCCGCCCGTCCGAATCGTCGCGCAAGATGGCGCAGGCCCGTCGCCTGATCCGGCAACGTGCACCCGAGCTGGAAGTCGATGGTGAAATGCATGCAGACTCGGCACTGTCCGAAAGCATTCGTCTGAAGGCATTTCCGGACAGCACGCTCAAGGGCCGCGCCAATCTGCTGATCATGCCGAATCTGGACACTGGCAACATCACCTACAACATGCTTAAGATGACCGGCAGCAATGGCATCGCCATGGGTCCGATTCTGCTGGGTGCTGCGCGTCCCGTTCACATCCTGACCACCAGCGCAACGGTTCGTCGAATCGTGAACATGACGGCGGTAGCAGTCATCGATGCGCAACAGGAAGTGGGCGAACTGCCCGCAGTCTGAATGCAGGTGAGCGCGTGCGATTGGTGAAAGACCTGCTCCAATAAGGTCTGCCACCTTTCCGAGCGACAACAAAAGGCGGGGCCGATCCATGCGATCGCCCCGCATTTTTATTTCATGGCAGATGCCCTAGACGTGTTCGTGGGCCTCGAACTGCGCCTGCTCGGTCGAGCCCGTCAGCGCTGTGGTGGACGACTGCCCGCCTTCGATGGCCTGGGTGACGGCATCGAAGTAGCCCGTGCCGACCTCGCGCTGATGCTTCACCGCCGTGAAGCCCAGGTCAGCGGCTGCAAACTCCTTCTGCTGCAAGGCGACAAACGACTTCATCTGTTCGCGGGCATAGCCGTGTGCAAGCTCGAACATGCCGTAGTTCAACGCATGGAAGCCTGCGAGCGTAATGAACTGGAAGGCGTAACCCATTGCGCCCAGTTCACGCTGAAACCGTGCGATCGTGTCATCGTCCAGGTTCTTCTTCCAATTGAACGAGGGCGAGCAGTTATAGGCCAGCAACTTGCCGGGGAACTTGCGGTGTATGGCCTGGGCAAAGGTGCGCGCGTACTCCAGATTCGGGGTTGCGGTCTCGCACCAGATCAGGTCCGCATAGGGTGCATAGGCCAGGCCTCGTGAGATGGCCTGATCAATCCCAGCGCGCGTTCTGAAGAAGCCCTCGGGCGTGCGTTCACCGGTGATGAAGCTAATGTCGTTGTCGTCGATGTCCGAGGTCACCAGGTCCGCCGAGTCGGCGTCGGTACGCGCAATGAGCACCGTGGGCACGTCCATCACGTCGGCGGCCAGACGCGCCGCCACCAGCTTGGCAATGGCATCACGCGTAGGCACCAGCACCTTGCCACCCATGTGGCCGCATTTCTTGACCGAGGCAAGCTGATCTTCGAAGTGCACGCCGGCGGCGCCCGCATCGATCATCGCTTTCATCAGCTCGAACGCATTGAGCACGCCGCCGAACCCGGCTTCCGCGTCGGCCACAATGGGCGCGAAATAATCGATGTATCCTGGTTCCCCTGGCGAGCGGCCTTCCATCCACTGGATTTGATCGCAGCGGGTCAACGCGTTGTTGATGCGACGCGTGACCTGGGGCACCGAGTTCGCCGGATACAGGGATTGATCGGGGTACATCTCGCCGGCCCCATTGGCGTCGCCAGCGACCTGCCAGCCGGACAGGTAGATTGCGCGCAGGCCGGCCTTCACCTGCTGCATGGCCTGGTTGCCGGTCATGGCACCCAAGGCGTTGACGAAGGGTTCTTCGTTGAGCAATTTCCAGAGTTTCTGGGCACCGACGCGCGCCAGGGTGTGCTCGACCGGAAGCGAGCCGCGCAAGCGCACCACCTCCTCTGCGCTGTATCCGCGCTTGATGCCTTGCCAGCGGGGCGACTCGGCCCAAAGCTGCTGCAGCTGCCTGACCTGCGATTCACGTGTCGTCATGGTGCTCTCCGAAAAATGCGCCGATTGCGCGATAACCAATGGAATCAGTCTACGGAGGTGTTGCGCTGCATGATCAGCGCAGGTCTTATACAAGACACTTTATTTAACTGTTTATTTTCATAGTATTACGATCTCGATTTCATATTACGGAACAGGGTATCTTGCGGTGAAATGGGATGACGCGGCACTGCAGCACGCCGTTTCAGCCGTTACACTCGCTTTTCGCATTATGAAAAACGGCGCACTGATTGAGTACAATGCCATGTCAATTGCCGGACCCTTTATGCCATCATCCAACCCACCCAAGCCCGCACCGCTGTCCACGTCAGTGACCGAGCCAGTGCCTGCCTCCCCTGCGTCTAGCGACGCTTCGTCGGCGTCGGTGCCTGCCTCTGCGTCCTCCATCGGCGCTTCGCCTGCGTCAACGCCGGCTTCCACGCCAACCCGTGATGCCTCACCTGCATCGGGGCCTGCCTCTGCGTCCCCTACCGGTGCGTCGCCTGCGTCAACGCCTGCTCCTACGCCATCTCGCGATGCCTCACCTGCGTCGGCGCCTGCGCCGGCTTTGTCTGGCAACGGTCTGCACCTGGCTGCGGACGCGGGCTCGATACAGGCTTCGCCACTGGGCAAGCCCGCTGCCTATATAGACCAGTACTCGGCCGCCCTGCTGTTTCCCATCGGAAGAGCCGAGAACCGTGCGGCGCTGTCATCTGGCACCCGTCGCCCTGACCTGGGCGTGGATATCTGGACGGCCTATGAGCTGTCCTGGTTGAACACCAAAGGCAAACCGCAGGTGGCCACGGCAACGATTACTGTGCCGGCCGACTCACCCAACATCATCGAATCGAAGTCGTTCAAGCTTTATTTGAACAGCCTGAATCAGAGTGCACTCGCCGATGTCGATGCGGTTGCCACGCTGATGCGTCGGGACCTGAGCGCCGCGGCTGGTCGTGCGGTCGAGGTTGATATCCACGCAGAAGACTCGCCCGCCAACACAAGCATTGCGCCGCTTACCGGTGAACTGCTGGATGCGCAGGACATCAGCTTCAATCAGTATGTGCCGGATGCGGCACTGTTACGCTGCACCGAAGCCGGCACCGCAAGCGAGGTGCTCGTGTCCCACCTGCTGAAATCGAACTGCCCCGTCACGGGTCAACCTGACTGGGCAAGCGTGCAGATCAGCTATGCCGGACAGCAGATCGATCACGCACAGTTGCTGCGCTACATCGTGTCATTTCGGCAGCATGCAGGGTTCCACGAACATTGCGTCGAGCGCATCTTCGACGACATCATGCGCATGTGCCATCCCGAGATGCTCACGGTGTATGCGCGCTACACCCGACGTGGCGGGCTGGACATCAATCCGTGGCGCAGTACGCAAGGCAGTGAGCCGCCCTGCAATATAAGGACTGCGCGGCAATAAGAAACTATTGGGCAGTCGCGGTTATCACCAGCAAGGGTGCATGGTCACACGCTTCAGGTTGCACGACGCGCAACCATGTTTCCACTGCGGTGAGATTCGCCGCGGCGCCCCTATCGGCCCAACAGGCGGGCGTGGCGTGCGATGAGTTGAGCCAGAATGGCGCCCAGAATGAACGCGACGCCCGCACCCACCCAAGGGCCGCTGGTATGGCCCCGGTCCAGCAGCAGACCAAACGCCAGGGGGGCAGCCGCCGAGCCGACGTCCATGCCGGAATACACCAGGCCATAAACCGACCCCATCGCACCCCTAGGGGTGACGCGGCGGATCAGCATGTCGCGCGAGGGGCCGGCAATACCGGCGCAGAATCCCGCCAAGGCCACCACCGGTGCGGCCAGGAACGATGGCACGCCACCGAGCGCCAGCCAGACCAGCGTGCAGCCGGCCAACACCAGCGCCACCAGAACGATCAATTCGGTGTTGAGCCGCGAGTTCACCAGGAACCCGCCTGCCAGCATGCCGCCGGCGGCTGCCAGCATGTAGCCCGACAAGGCGCCGCTGGCCGCAACCGGGGCCAGCGCATAAAGCTGCTGCAACAAGGGAATGGAATAATTCTGCACTGCCGCCAGTGCGAGCGAGGTGCAGGCAAAAAAACCGAATGCCGCCCACAGTGCCGGGTTGCGCAACAAGCCGAACAGACCAGGCGCTGCGGCTTCGGCAGGAGCAGCAGTCTGATTCTGAGCCGCTACTGACGCTTGGGTGGGCACTGCTTGAGTGCCTGGTGTCGCCGTAGCCATGGATGGCGTCGCTGTGGCAGGCGTTGCTGTGACGGATGTCGCCGTGGCGAATGTCGCTGCAGCGGCTGTGGCGGTCGGGACAGAGGCAGTTGTCGTCCCAGGTGCGACAGGCGCACCGGGTTCCAGCCCCGCCAGATCCGAAGGAATGTCATCGGCAATCAGGTGTCGCCAGACGATCGTCATGATGAGCACGGCGGCAACCAGGGCGGCTGCGCCGAACGCCGCCACGCGCCAATTGGCCAACAGGATCAGCGTGGTCATGAATACCGGGGTGAGTGCCCATCCCAGATTACCAGTCAGGCCATGCGTGCTGAACGCATGGCCCAGTCGCAACGGCGAAATGCGCCGG